>JAFDWA010000297.1 GCA_018268735.1 Actinomycetota bacterium
GGACCGGCAGGAGCTGAAGGGGCAGGAGCTGCCGGGGTGCGGGGGGTCGGCGCAGCAGCGGGCGGCGCCGATCGGGGTGCGACCGGACGAGCGGGTGGCTCGGGATCCACTGGACGCACGACCGGGCGACCCGCAGGCGGCTTGGAGGAGACGACCTTGCGTGCAGGAGCTCCTGCCGCCGGAGCAGGCGCAGGTGTGGACACCTCGGCGTCCTGGCGCTCGGGAGCGTCGGCCGACGGCGGCTCGGACGCGGGTGCGGCGTCCGACGCCGCGGGCTGTGGCGGCGTCGCCTCGACGTCGTCCGGGGCAGGCGTGGACGACGCCTCCTCGACGGGCGCTCCTGCGCCAGGGGCTGTGGCGACGGGGGCAGCGTCGGCGGGCTGCGACGTGGCCGCGGCCTTCTTCGCTGCTGCCTTCTTGACGGGCTTCTCCTCGGCCGGCTGCTCTGCACGGACCAAGCCCTCGCGCTGGGCGCGACGGCGAACCTGGTCGGCGTACGCGCCGTCGAGCGACGAGGAGTGGCTCTTCACCCCGTAGCCGAGCGCGTTGCAGAGATCGATGCACTCCTTGTTGGTCAGACCGAGCTCCTTCGCGAGCTCGTAGACACGCAGCTTTGCCAAGACGTTCCGTTCGTTCGTTGTTTCGGCCTGTTCGCTCTCCCCGGGTCGGGGAGGGCGCGTCAGGGCCGGATTGCGGCCCTCCATCCAAGCACGGATCGGCCCGATGTTCGAACCGCGGACCTCACCGAGCGACGCTGCGGCGCATCACGGGCCGAATGCCGCACCGGAACGGACCGAATCGAGGTCGTCGTCGGACACCTCCGAGCGCAGCGCCCGTGACAGCGCCGACCGGGCCCGTGGGTCCTCGACGCACCGCCGACCTGTGCACAGCCAGGCGCCGCGACCCGGTCCGGGACCCATGGACCCGCCCGCCCGCACCCGCACGAGCGCGCCGGCCGGTCGCCTGGCGCGACAGAGCACGCAGGTGCGAACGGGGAGGCGTCGCTCCGCTGGCGGGGTCATCGGGTCAGCTCGGATCCCCGTCCCCCGCTGCGTCGTCGCTCCCGGGGGCGTCGTCGGACGCGAGGGCATCCTCAGCGGCGGATTCCAGCTCCGACTCCACTGCATCCGCGGCGACCGCCTCGAGCTCCGCCTCCTCCTCGTCGACCTCGACGGCAGCGATGACGTCGGTGACCTCGTCCACAGCCTCGGCGATGTCCTCCGCCAGCTCCTCGACGATCGCCTCCTCGACGAGCTCGACGTCGGACTGCGCCTGCGCTGCTTCCCACTGCTCGAGCGTCCAGGCCGGCGAGCCATCGCTCGGCTGCCACATCTGCTCGCCGGACTCCGGGTCGACGATCCAGGCACCTTCCGCGTAGGCGTCGGTGCCGTAGGTGCGCTCGTAGGCCTCCTGCTCGGCGATCTCGGTCTCGGAGCGGATGTCGATGCGCAGCCCGGTGAGGCGCGTCGCCAGGCGGGCGTTCTGGCCCTCCTTGCCGATCGCCAGCGACAGCTGGAAGTCCGGCACGATGACCTCGGCAGTCCGGGACTCCTCGTCGATGCGGACCTCCTTCACGCGCGCCGGCTGCAACGCCTTCATGACGAAGTCGTGGCGGTCGTCGCTGAAGGGCACGATGTCGATCTTCTCGCCGCGGAGCTCGTTCACGACCATCCGGACACGTGCGCCGCGTGCACCGACGCACGCGCCGACCGGATCGACGTTCGGATCGTTCGACCACACGGCGATCTTCGTGCGCTGACCGGGCTCGCGGGCGCACGCCTTGATCTCGACGACGCCGTCGGCGATCTCGGGGACCTCGAGCTCGAAGAGCCGACGGATCAGCCCGGGGTGCGTCCTGGACACGACGATCTGGGGGCCCTTCACGGTCCGACGGACCTCGACGATGTAGGCCTTGACGCGCTCCCCCGGCTCCGGGCGCTCGTAGTTCACCTGCTCGGACTGCGGCAGCAGCGCCTCCACCCGACCGAGGTCGAGCAGGGTGTAGCGGGCATCGGACTGCTGGATGATCCCGGTGACGATGTCGCCCTCGCGACCCGCGTACTCCTCGTACTTGAGCTCGCGCTCGACCTCGCGGATCCGCTGGGACATGACCTGGCGCACCGTCTGTGCAGCGATCCGGCCGAAGTCGTCGGGGGTGACGTCCATCTCGGGGCCCGTCGGCAGGTTGTCCTCGTCGAGCTCCTGTGCGAACACGCGCATCTCACCGGTCTCGGTGTCGATGTTGACCCAGACGAACTCGTAGTCGTCGTTCTGCTTCTTGTAGGCAGCTTCGAGCGCCTCGGCGAGCGCAGCGAAGAGGGCCTCCTTCGAGATCCCACGGCTCTCGGCGAGCGCGTCGAGCGCCTCCATCATCTCTGGGTTCATGGCGTGGCCTCTGTTTCGGCTGGTTCGGCTGGTTCGGCTGGTCGCAGATCGCGGTCGGGGTGCGGAGGGGCATCGTCGCCCGAGCGGTCCGGCACGGGCACGGCGCGCTTCGTCCCGGGCCTGGGGGTGGGCTCCCACACGAACACGGTGCGGGCGGAGGTGATGTCGGCGAGCAGGATCGTCCGTTCCGCTCCGTCCTCCGGCGACGTCACCGTCACGGTGCGGTCGTCCGCCGCGGCCACGACACCGTCGATCCGTCGGTCCGCTCCGGTCCCGGGCGCGACCTTGATCTTGACCTGCTCGCCCACTGCTCCGAGGAAGTGCGCCGCGGTGCGGAGGCGGCGCTCCAGACCGGGGCTCGACACCTCGAGCGACGTGGCCGAGGCAAAGGAGCCGTCCTCGTCCATGGCCCGGCTGATGCGTCGGGAGGCGTCGGCGAGGGTGTCGACGTCGATGCCGCCGGGGCGGTCGAGCAGCACCCGCATGGTGCCGCTCGAGTCCTCGATGTCGTAGATGGACACGCCGAGGTCGTCGGCGACGGGGCTGACGAGGCGCGCGAGTCGGTCAGCCGTGGTGGACACCGTGCTCCTCCTCGTTCGTCGTCTGCCGCTGGCGCGGATGCTCCTTTCCCCGCGGACGCGGGGTCGGATCACGCAAAAGGCGTGGGCGACGCCCACGCCTTCCACCGATCCGGACGGGTCGAGTATAGGCCCAGCGATGGGTCCGGCGCGGATCGAGCGGCCTCAC
>JAFDWA010000298.1 GCA_018268735.1 Actinomycetota bacterium
GTCTCGACGAGGATCTCCGGGCACCCCTCGAGCTCGGGTGTTCCGTAGTCCTCCATCGTCAGACCCTGCTCCTGCAGCCAGGTCCCGGCCGCGCCGTCGAACACGAGGACCCGGTCGGCGATGGCTGACAGGTAGGGCGAATCGGAAGCGGACGGAACGATCTCGGATGCAGGCATACGCCCCCATGCTACGACGCACCCTGTTCCATCCGTCCTGGAGGGTCCGGTGGGTAGGCTCCGGCGCGGATGGACATCTACACGCGACGTGGCGATGACGGGACGACAGGGCTGCTGTACGGCGGCAGGGTCCGAAAGGACGACCCGAGGCCGGCGGCCTACGGCGAGATCGACGAGGCGCAGTCCGCCATCGGCGTCGCCCGAGCCCACGCGGCGGCATCGGCGCCCGGTGGTGCGCACGTCGCTGGTGTCGCCGACGAGTTGGCCGAGATCCTCATCGGCCTCGAACGGGATCTCTGGATCGCGATGGCGGAGCTCGCGACGGCATCCGGAAACCGCCACAAGCTGATCGACGGCACCTCCCTCGTGACCAGCGAGATGGTGACGCGGCTGGAGTCGATCATCGACGACGTGATGGGTCGCTTCGTGCCGCCGCGGGAGTTCGTCGTCCCTGGCGAGACCGTCGTGGCGGCGCACCTCGACGTGGCCCGCTGCGTCGTCCGGCGGGCCGAGCGCGCCACCCTCGGTGCTGCCGACGACGGCTCGTACGTCGGGCCCTACCTCAACCGCCTCTCGGACCTGCTGTGGGCGCTCGCCCGCTGGCAGGAGGGCAGCTCGCGCACAGCGAAGTCCGTCTGACCCGCCCCGCTGCCCTGAACAGGCGCAACCGCACACGATTCGAACCACCTGGAGGTCCCATGTCAGAGCAGATCGACGTGAAGGTCGCGAAGGCGACGCCTTCGGGTGCCACCGCGGTGGCTGTGACGGCCTGCAGCGACAGGCTCAGCCGAGTGCCGGGCATCCGCAAGGCGGCTCTCGACCGTTGCGGCTTCACGGGCGCGATCGGTGCCTCGGCGGTGTTCGACGACGGCGACCGCGCCACGGTGGTGGTCGGTCTCGGCGCCTCCGATCTGGCCGGCACCGCGCTGACCGATGCCCTCCGTCGTGCCGCGGCGGCCTTCGTCAGGGCTGTGCCGAAGCACCGGCGGGCCGCATTCGAGATGCCCGAGGGGACCGCGGTCGACCCGATCGACGCTGCCCAGGCCGTGACTGAAGGACTGGTGCTGGGCGCCTACCGCTTCGACGACCTCCGTTCACCCGACAAGGTGGAGCCGGGCATCGTGGCGGTCACCCTCGTCGTCGGCGACGACAACGTCGCCGTGCGCTCTGCGCGCGCTGGTGTGGTGCGAGGAGCAGCGGTGGCGGGCGCGGTGTGCTTCGCCCGTGATCTCGTCAACACGCCGGGTGGCACCCTCACTGCACCGGAGTTCGCCGATCGGGCGGCCGCCCGGGCGGCTGGGGCGGGCCTGGCAGCAGAGATCCTCGACCTCGACGCGATCACCGAGGCCCGCCTCGGTGGGCTGGTCGCCGTCAACCAGGGCTCGGCGATCGAGCCCAGGCTCGTGAAGCTCACCTACGAACCCGATGGCGCCGATGCCGACACTCCGACCGTCGCGCTCGTGGGCAAGGGGATCACCTTCGACTCCGGGGGCCTGTCGATCAAACCCGCCGCTGCGATGATGGACATGAAGGACGACATGGGAGGCGCAGCGGCGGTGATCGCCGCGATGTGTGCGCTACCCGCGCTCGGTGTCGCTGTCCGGGCCGTCAGCTTCACGCCGATGACCGACAACATGATCGGCGGCGCAGCCCAGCGTCCCGGCGACGTGTACACCGCTCGGAACGGCACGACCGTCGAGGTGCTGAACACCGACGCCGAGGGCCGCCTCGTGCTCGGTGAGGCGTTGGCGCTCGCCTCGGAGGAGGAACCAGCAGCCATCGTCGACCTCGCCACCCTCACCGGTGCCTGCCTCGTGGCGTTGGGAGATCGGATCGCAGGACTCATGTCCAACGACGACGACTTCCGGGGTCGGGTGGCCGATGCTGCAGCGATGGCGGGCGAGCGTGTCTGGCCACTGCCGCTCCCCGACGACTACCGCAGCCGTCTCGACAGCCAGGTTGCCGACATCAAGAACATCTCGTCCCAGCCGTGGGGTGGGACCCTCACCGCAGGGCTGTTCCTCCGGGAGTTCGTCGCCGACGGGATCCCGTGGGCGCACATCGACATCGCCGGTCCCGCGTACCTGCAGGAGCCCGACGGGGAGCACTCGAAGGGTGCGACCGGGTTCGGCGTCCGAACGCTGCTCACCCTCCTCGAGGGCTGGGAGGTGGGGTCGCCGGAGTCGACCGAACCCGAGCCGTCGGCGAACTGAGGCCCGTCGGTACAACTCGACCGAGCACATCACGCACCACTGGTCGCTGCAGCAGCTCGGCGCGGACGGGTGGTGTCGGCCATGCGCCCGGGGTCCGGGCTCCTCTCACGGCTGCACACCCAGTCGGCATGGAGTCGACGGAGGACCGGAGCGAGCTGATCCACGTGCCGCGCTGCGAGCAGCGGCATGTGGGTGCGGACCTCGAGGTGGTCCTCGCCGCGCCGACGCAGCATCCCGAACGTCGCAGCTCGGTCCACGGTGCGCATGATCGGTGAGCTGCGTCCGATGCCACGCCCGAGGCCGAGCGCGAGGGCGGTGTCGGCTGTGCCGACCCGGAACCCGGTGGGCTGCTCGTCGAACCCCCGGGCGAACCGGCGAAGGAGCAGGACGGTGCTGGGTCCGAGCACCGAGAGCCAGAAGCGCTCGACGTACGGATCGCGTGGGTCGACCCCCCTCGTGGCGAGTCCGGGATCCCACCACGGTGTCACCGTGAACGACGTGGGGGCCGACGGATCGGCCTTCACCGGGGCGATGGCGTTCGTGTGCGGCATGGTGGCGCTCCTGGGTTCCGACGTGACGACTGGACCGAGGTCGGGTCGTCGTCGCTGGCGATGTCGGGGGAAGCGCCTCGGGTGACCTGACGTGTCGAGGACTGTGGTGACCCTACGGACCGTTCGTCGCCGTGTCACCGGGGACCGCGACCCGGTTGGGGTGCGACAGCAGCATCGGTCGTGATCAGAG
>JAFDWA010000299.1 GCA_018268735.1 Actinomycetota bacterium
GGGATCCCCCCGATCTCCCCAAGTTCCCGGAACCGGTCCGACGAAGGGTCGAACCCCCGCGCTGTCGGGGTCCCGACCGCAATCCCACCGCAGCCGCGATCCACGTCGCTGCCGAACACAAGGGACACCACCACGTGAGTGTTGACTCGATCGACGTCGACGGGCTCGAGCGCAAGGACCGCGCCGAGCTCGCCACGATCGCAGAGGCGCTGGGCGGCAAGCCGACCAGCCGCACCCGGAAGGCCGACATCATCGGCATGATCCTCGACCTTGCCGGGGTGACCACGGCCGGCGCCGACGACCCACGCGGCGGAGCGAACCCGCCGCCGGCTCCTGCCCGCGAGGGTCGCAACGGCGCGTCGTCGACAACCGGCGAGTCAGGCGTCGAGGCCGCCACCACCGCCGACGCCGGTTCCGGCGACGCAGGTGCCGCCGAGGACGGCGACGCGACCTCGACCGATGCCTCGACGACGGGTGCCGACGTCGAGGCCCCCAGCGCGAAGGTGGCGCCGGCGGACGGCTCCGACCAGCCCGAGGACCAGAGGAGCCGCCCCCAGGGCGATCAGTCCCAGACCCAGAAGGGCAACCAGGGCCAGGGTCAGCGGAGCGGCCAGAACCAGGGTGGCCAGGGCCGCAACCAGGGCAACCAGAACCAGGGCAACCAGAACCAGGGCAACCAGAACCAGGGCAACCAGGGTGGTGGTGGTCAGCAGGGTGAGCCCGAGGCCGGCAACCGTCGTCGTCGCCGTCGTCGGGGTCGGGACCGCGAGCGCCAGGGCGAGGACGTCGTCCAGCAGCCGAACGAGCAGTGGGACGGTGAGCCCGTCGACGTCGCCGGGTTCCTCGACCTCCGTGACGAGGGCTACGGCTTCCTCCGGGTGAAGGGCTTCCTGCCCAGCAGGGACGACGTCTACGTCTCGGTGAAGCAGACCCGGCAGCTCGGCCTGCGCCGGGGCGACTTCCTCGAGGGTGCGAGCCGCCCGGCCGGGCGGGCTGAGAAGAACCCGGCGCTGCTGCGCATCGACAAGGTCAACGGCGGCGACCCCGAGAAGGCCCGCGAACGTCCGCGCTTCGAGGACCTCACGCCGCTGTTCCCCGACGAGCGCCTGCGGCTCGAGCGAGCCGACCTGCCCGGTGACATGACATCGCGGATCGTCGACCTGATCGCCCCGATCGGCAAGGGCCAGCGCGGCCTCATCGTGTCGCCGCCCAAGGCGGGCAAGACGACGGTGATGAAGACCGTCGCGCAGTCGATCGAGCACAACAACCCCGAGGTCCACCTCATGGTCCTCCTCGTCGACGAGCGCCCCGAGGAGGTCACCGACATGCGTCGGTCGGTCCGCGGCGACGTCATCGCGTCGACCTTCGACCGCCCGTCCGACGAGCACACCCAGGTGGCCGAGCTCGCCTCGGAGCGGGCCAAGCGCATGGTCGAGATGGGCAAGGACGTCGTCATCATCCTCGACGGCATCACCCGCCTCGCCCGGGCCTACAACCTCGCCGCGCCGGCGACCGGCAGGATCATGTCCGGCGGCATCGACACGGGTGCGCTGTACCCGCCCAAGAAGTTCTTCGGTGCGGCCCGCAACGTCGAGGAGGGCGGCTCGCTGACGATCCTCGCCACCGCGCTCGTCGAGACCGGCTCGAAGATGGACGAGGTGATCTTCGAGGAGTTCAAGGGCACCGGCAACATGGAGCTGCGACTCGACCGCAAGGCGGCGGAGAAGCGGATCTACCCGGCGATCGACGTCGACGCCTCGTCGACCCGACACGAGGAGCTGCTCTTCGAGCGCACCCAGCTCCAGCAGGTCTGGAAGCTGCGTCGGGTGCTGTCCGGACTCGCAGCGGACGGCAACACCGGCGCGGGCCTGGAGCTGCTCATCGACCGGATGCGCACGTTCCCGAGCAACGACGTGTTCCTCGCCGAGATCGCCAAGGCGCCAGGCGTCCCCGGCTGATCTCGTTCTGGGGCGCGGAATCGACAAGACGTGTCGATTGCGACCCCTATGTTCTGGAGGTGCCGGGGTGGCCGACGCCCCGGCCCAGACGCCATACTGATCCGTCCCCTCATCGGGGTCCCGCACGGAAACCGGGACCCGCACGGAGCGCAGCACCCATGAAGCCCGGAATCCACCCCAACTACCGCTACGTCGTGTTCCAGGACACCTCGTCCGGTGACACGTTCCTCACCCGCTCGACCATCGAGACCCACGAGACGGTCACCTGGGAGGACGGCAACGAGTACCCGCTCGCCAAGGTCGAGATCTCGGCGTTCACACATCCGTTCTTCACGGGTCAGATGAAGATCGTCGACACCGCCGGCCGCGTCGAGCGATTCGAACGTCGCTACGGCAAGCGCCGCAAGTCCTCCAAGGCCACCGCCGCCGACACCGGCGAGTGAGCGGTCCGCTCGGGTTCCGAGCGGTCGACACGTCGTGCTGAGCGACGACCAACGGGCGAGGCTTCGCCGGGCGCAGCTCGCCGCACTCGTGCGCGCGCTCACCGGTGCATCGCTCGAGGCGGTCTCGCTCGGCGCCAACGCCGTCACGATCGACGGTGCGACTGCCTTCGTGCTGTCGGAGGTGGCCGCGCCGGCGTCGTTGGCCGGCGCCGTCGCCTGGACGTTGCGCCAGGGTGCATCGGAGCTCGTGCTGTTCACCGACGACCTGGGCGGCGACCTCGCACGGATGGCAGGTTGGTTCGACCTGTCGGTCCAGGTGCGATCGGTGCAGGGGAGCGGCTCGGTCGCGGTGCCCGCCGCTCCGTTCCCCGAGCGCATCGATGCTCCCGAAGGCCCGGCTGCAGCGGACCTGGTCGCTGTGCTGCGCGAGGCCGGGCTCGATGTGGTCCTCGAGGACGGGGTGATCCGCGGCGAGGTGCTGGGCCTGGAGGTGGCCCGACTGGTGGTGTGGCCCGTCGAGTCCGGTGGCGACGGCGAGCTGCACCTCGAGCCCGGCGTCGGCCGCTTCGATCGTGACGCCGTCGCGGCGATGCACCACGGCGAGGCCCCGACGACGACGCTGGCCCGGTCCGTGGACATGGTGCGACGCGAACGGGTGCCGGGTGCCGGCACCCATCCGCTCGCACGACTGGGCAGGGAGCGGTGGTTGCGCTGCTCGCTGCTCGAGGA
>JAFDWA010000029.1 GCA_018268735.1 Actinomycetota bacterium
CAGCCGGGATACCGAGCTCGTCGGGGTCCCACTCGAAGGTCGCCTCTTCGAGGTCGTCTGCATCGATGGGCCAGTCGAGCTCGTCGGTGAGGTACTCGATGACGTCATCGAAGGACGTGATGTCGCGGAGGTCGTTCGGGTTGAGGGTGGTCATGGCGCGGCGTTCAGTTCCATCCAGCACACGAATTGGGGCTTGGGTGCTCCAATCGGCACGTCGAGCCGCTTGAGGTAGGTGTTCTTGATGTGCTTGACCACGCCGTCGCGGATCGTCACCAGCAGCGGGCGGTCGGTCGTGCAGACCCGCGGCGTGTCGGGTGTCGATCGGATCGCTTCGGCGATCTGCTTGGGCTCGTCGAGCAACGTGCCGTCGGGAAGCGTGTGGAGGTACCAGCGGGTGACGCCGGCGTCGAGGGTGAACTCCCCGGACTCGGTGTCGAGCGCGGGCAGGCGGTAGCAGAAGAACACGCCCTCGCTACCAGCGGTGGTTCGCTGGCGTCCGCTGAAGATCGCCCTGGGCAGCCCTGCGAGGCGTTCTTCGAGCCCGTCGTGCTGGTCGAGGAGTTCCTGGTACTCGAGGTGGAGCTGCTCCTGGACGGTCGCCTCTCCCTCGTAGGACGAGTTGAACTCCTTGAGCGCTTCGTAGTCGTCCTCGGGCTTGAGCAGCTTCTTGCCCTCGATGCCGAGCGTCTTGGAGATGAGCAGCGTTTTGTGGCTGACCTTGCCGTAGAGGCGCAGCAAGGTGTCGAGGTCGTCCGGCGGCAGGAAGTTCCAGAACGCGATGCGCCCTCGTTGCTTGGCCACCTCGGGATGGTCGGCCACGAGCTTCGCCTCGACCTCGGGGTTGAGGCGACGGTCGACGCGACCGATGCGCTGCATGAGCCTGACCGGGTTCCAGTGGATGTCGTAGTTGATGAGCCGGGTGGCGTCCTGGAGGTTCAGGCCTTCTGACAGGACGTCGGTGGCGATGAGGACCTGGGTCTCCTCCTGGCCGGTGGCTTCCAGCTCTGCTGACGAGAGGCCGTTGTAGTACGGCGAGAAGCGGCGGATGGCATCGGCTCGGTTGGTCTTGGTGTTGCTGTCCAGCTCGGCGACTCCGTCGATGCCGGCCTTCTCGAGCTCCCGGCGCAGGTATCGGGCGGTGTCGGCGAACTCGGTGAAGATGAGGACCTTGCGGCCCGCCATCTCCTTGGACTTGAGGAGCCGAATGAGCTTCTTGAGCTTGTCGTCGTGGGAGGGCTCGAACGAGCGTGACTCGTCGAGCAGTGTGGCGATCTGGTCGAGGTCGAGGTAGGTCTCGGCCAGGATCTCGGGCACGTCGTACTCGTCGCGGGGCAGGTGGTGTGCCTGTTCCAGCAGCTCGGGCGGGACGATGTCCTCGCTGTCCTCCTCGATCTCCTCATCGTCGCCCCACAGCGTGAGCTGTCGGACCCGGGTCTGGGTGAGCATCTCCGTGTGCTGGTCGAGCCATCGCTCGTAGCGCTTGCGCTCGGCCGGTGACTCGCTGTTCACGTCGACGAACGCGAGCAGCTTGCGCAGCAACCGGTCGCAGGACAGCTCGAAAGCGTAAACGGAGCTCTCGAAGCGCTTCAGGAAGTTGGTACGGATCAGGCCGACGACCTGGGCCTGGCGGTTCCACTCCAGCGGGTCGATCGAGGTGTCAGGGCCGGTGTAGTAGGCGAGCGGGTAGTACATAGGTAGCGCGAATAGGGGCTTGGACTTCTGGAACGCGGTGTCGACCAGGTCGAGGAGCTTCCCGTAGCTCTTGCGGATCGAGTACTCGGCGACCTTCGGGTCGTCACGCTCGGGGAAGGCGGCGGCGTTGCCGGTCTCCTGGATCTGGCTTGCTCGGGCGTACGCTCGGCTGCGCTGGACGACGAGCCCTTGGAAGAGGTCGTCGCCACTCAGCAGGTCAGCGGCTTCCTCGGCCGCTTCGGCCTCGGGGACGTCGTCGCCGAGTTGCTTCTTGAGGGTCTTGGTGATCGAGTTCAGCCTGCCGGTCAGGCTCGTCACGCCGAGCGTGCGGGAGAAGTAGGCGTCGTCGCCCCGGCTGAACAGCTCGACGAGGTGCTTGAAGTCGTTGAGCGAGTTGTTGATGGGTGTCGCCGTGAGCATGAACACGCTCTTGTGGCGGGCCTCGCCGATGAGGTCGTAGAGCTTGTAGTAGCGCGACCGGGTGAACGGGTCCTCGGGGTCGCCACGCTTGCCGGTGTTGCGGAAGTGGTGGGCCTCGTCGATCACCACCGCGTCGGCCAGCTCGGTGATCCGTTCGAAGCGCTCGGGGTACTCCAACGCGCGGGTGAGGTCGGTGTGGCTGAACACCGACAGGTTCGAGAAGTCGGCCGATCCGTCGACACCACCGATGTGGGGCAGGTGCTTCTTCAGCTCGGGCACCCACACCGAGTCCTTCACCGACTTTGGTGCGAACAGCACGACGCGCTTGTTCTCGTGGAGCACGAGGCGCTCGAGGAGCAGGAGCCCGACGTAGGTCTTGCCGAGACCGACGCCGTCGCAGAGGAAGGCGCCTCCGTGCTGGCGGGCGATGTTGACCATCGACCAGTACGCCTCTTGCTGGTAACGGTCGAGCTTCGGGAACATCTTCGAGTGGTGCTGGTCCCAGTCATTCGCCGTGGGCTCCAGCTCGCCGAACATGGAGCGCAGCGCCTGGGCGTAGACATCGAAGGGGCTGAAGGGCTGGGCGTGCCGCTCGATCACCTTCACCACGTCGGGCGAGATGTCGACGGCGTCGTCCCAGTGGTGCTCGTACCACTCCTGGAGCTGCGCGACCTCCGAGCTGCTCTCGATCTTGATGTTCAGCTCGACGTTCTGGGTCAGGCCCGGACGGGTGAAGTTGCTCGAACCGACCAGCGCTTGGGAGCCGATGACCTCGAAGCGGCCGTGGGTGATGTAGGTCTTCGCGTGGAACTTGTCCTTGTTGTAGACCCGGCACTCAATCTGGCCCGACGCCAAGGCGGCGACGATCGCGTCGATCCCGGTGAGGAACGGGTCGCGCTCCTTGTCGTCCTCGATGCTGTCGTCAAGGTGGGCTTCGGCTCGCTGCTTGACCGCCAACAGCATCGCCTTCTTGGTCCGGTGGGTGACCTCGTCACCCATCAAGATCCGGATCTTGTCGAACTTCTGCCAGTGGCCGTCGAGGTCGAGCAGGGAACCGACCTCGAAGTAGCCGGTGGCGATGTCGATGCTGCTCGCCAGCTCCGACCACTCGCGCAGGTAGTCGAGCCCGTTCCGCCCGCCCTCGCTGTTGTCGACGATGAACAGCGGCCCCTCAGCCATGCCCGTGAGGTTCCCACCTTGATTGCGAACCCCACACAGGCACCATCCCCCAACTCCTCGTTCCTCGTCGTCTGAACGCCTCGACCGTATCGGGCGGCCGAGATCTGCGTTGCTGACCCGACCGGCACTCGTCGTCCGCATGCCAGGCAACGAATCCGGAGAGCGCCCGCGGCCGTCCCAGATGAGCGTGTCGCGAAGCCGCAGTCCAGGGCATGATGGTGCGGTGGCTCCCGAGCTGGCTCCCTTTCTCGCGCTGCACTTCCGCGGTGACCGCTTCGACGCGGATGCCGGCATGCCGGTCGAGACCCTGGGAGAGCTCGTCGCCTACCGCGAACTAGTCACTGAAGTTGCCCGCCTGGTCTTCCTCGAGCGGAACCCCGATCGTCAACGCGTTCCGAAGGGCTTCACGGATCGGCTCAGCCTCCGCCTGCGGCAGGTAGCGGAAGGCAGTGCCGTTCCACTGCTCGAGAGGCCCGCACCCGCTGACGTCCTCCCTCTGGACGACGAGTTCGATGTGGCCCGCGATCTCATCTCAGAGGCGATCGAGGCAGCGGCGACCGGTCAGACGATCCCAGCTGGCTTTCCGAGCGATGCCCTCGTCCACTTCAACCGGCTCGGCCAGGGACTACACGACGATGAAAGCATCGAGCTGCGGGCACCGAACGCGGCCTCGGGACCTCGCTACACCCAGCAGGTCCGCAAGGCGCTGCTCGCCGGCCGATCCAACTATCAGCGAGACGCAACCATCGTGGGCTGGGTTACGGAACTTGACGCCGAGCGAATGCGGTTCCACCTTCGACGCTCCGACGGATCCATCGTCCCCGCACCCATCGACGTCGTCACGTTCGACGAGGTGAAGGAGGCTCTCGCCCCAAGCGGAGAGGGGTCCCAGGTGTCCGTCAGCGGCGTCGGTGTGTTTGATCGAACGAGCGACCAACTCGTTCGATTCGACAGCGTGCATGAGCTGATGGCCGAGGAGGCCGACGTATCAGTAGAGGACTTGATCGCCGCATCGACGGTCGAGGCCGGATGGCTCGATGACGATGGGGCGGCCACGGACCCGGCCGTACTGCAACGAACGACGGCGCTCCTCGATGCGATCGTCCTACAGGGGATTCCCACACCTCGGGTGTTCCCGGTCCCCGATGGTGGCATGCAGGCCGAATGGACGCTCGGTGATCGAGAGGTCAGCGTTACGGTCGAGCCTGGCGGCACGCTCTATGTCATCTCGGTCAACGTCGTTTCCGGTGACTCTGAGGACGCGACCGTCGCTAACGATGACGTTGCCGAGGTGTTACGCCTGGTCGTTCCGGACGCTTCATGACCGACGATCAGGATGAGCCCGAGCGGCTGACTGACAAGGCGGAGTTGCTATTTCGCCAAGTTCACCCGAACTGGCTGAAGGACGGACAGCCGTCGAGTCAGGCCTTCAAGCCGACGCCGAAAGACGACGGAAAGCTCTCCGCTGCTCGAGGCGCCAAGACGAACCCAGAAGAAGCTTTCGTCCACCACACCGACACACTCGGCCTCCAATCCGCCGGGACTTGGGCCGTCAATGTGGAAGAGGTCGAGGCGACACCGGTTCCGCTGGAGGCTTATGGAGATCCTGTCACCGAGCCAGCGCCCGACCCGGCCCACGCCTTCATCGAGTACCCGGACGACCGCAAGCTCGTCGAAGCGAAGGCGAAGATCCTCAGAGCCAAGGCCGGAGCCCGAGGGCGATTGCACCCGAATGGTCAGCCGCCGACCTGACGGCGCCGTCATTGGATCGCGTCGCGCGCCGTTCCCCAGCCGCCACCACCTGGCGTCAGCATCCGGAGGACGTCGCCGGCCTTGAGTTGGATCGTGCACTTGTCGGGGAGGCGCTCGGCTCGGGCCTCGGCCCCGCCAGGGAGGAGCCAGTTCTCCCCGACTGCTCCGGGTTCTCCGCCAGCCAGGCCCCATGGCTGCGACGCTCGCCGCTCGGTGATGAGCGACACCGTTGCGTCCTTGAGCACCTGGAGGTCTCGCTCGATGCCCTCCCCGCCAGCGGACCACCCCGCGCCGCCGCTGCCCTGCCGCAGCCGGTACCGGAGTACTCGCAACGGGAAGGCCCGCTCCAGCGCCTCGATGGGGGTATTCCGCGTGTTTGTCATCGCGGTGTGAATTCCCGACTGGCCGGAGCGGGGCTCCGCTGATCGGTAGTCAACTTGATCTGTGTTGGTCATCCCGGTCTGGATGCCGCTCTGTCCCGGCTGGGGTCGTGCGCCCGGCGCGTCCGGCCGAGGAGGACGACCACCCTGTCCACCGCCGATCGTCTCGTAGTACACCCACGGCACTTCGGCTCGACCGCTGCCGCGTCCCCCGACGAGCACGTTGTTCATGGTCCCCTGCGATGCTGCAGGCACCCGGTCCGGCACGGCGGCAGCGAGCGCGCGCAGGCTGACGTCGACGACGCGCTGGCTGACCTCGACGTTGCCGGCACCGACCGCTGCAGGGAAGCTGGCGGCGACGATCGAGCCATCCTCGGTGACGACCCGGACCGGCCGCATGACCCCGGCGTTCGCCGGCAGCTTCGGGTCGAGCGCCGACCTCAGCACGAATGCGACAGCGGACACGGTGACCGCCCGCACGGCGTTCGTGTTGCCCTGCCCTTGCGGGTCCGTGCCGGTGAAGTCGAAGGTGATCCTCGGATCGGTCGAACCCGCCCAGCCATGATCGATGCAGACAGCGCAGCGGATCGTCGCCGGACGCCGCTGATCGGCTCGCGGACCGGTCGAGTCCACGACGTCGGCCGCCTCCCATCGACCAGCCGGCGCAGCTGCCAGAACCGCCCGGCAGCGCCGTTCGCCGTGGGCGAGCACCTCCTCGAACGGCGCGCCGGCGAGGCGAGCCAGTCGAGCGACACCCACGACGTTCGCCCCGACCTGCGCGTCGACATCACCGGCGCGCTCCCACGGCGTCCTCGACGACGCAAGGAGCAGCTCGCGGACCTCGGAGGTGAACCGCATCGGCGGGATGCGCAGCCCCTCCTCGTGGATCGTGGTCGCGTCAGCCGGCATCGAACCCGGCGCCGAACCACCGAGATCCGCGTGGTGCGCTCGGTTCGCCACCCAACCGACCAGCCTGCCAGCGACGTGGCACGGCGCGACCACCGTGACGTCGTTCAGGTGGGTGCCACCCGAGTACGGATCGTTGACGATCGCCTGCTCGCCCGGGTCCAGTCGATCTCCGAGCTCATCGATCACCGACCTCACCGACGCCGGCATCGATCCGAGGTGCACCGGGATGTGCTCGGCCTGGGCGAGCAGCTCACCGGCAGCGGAGAACACCGCCGCCGAGCAGTCGGCGCGCTCCTTGATGTTGGGGCTGAACGCGCTGCGCTGCAGCACCGCACCCATCTCCTCGGCGACCCCACCGAGCGCGGCGATGAGGACCTGCAGCTCCGATGCCGACAGGCTCACTCGACCTCCTCGACCTCGACACGACGCAGCACCAGCGATCCGAGCGGGCCCGGCTCGCCGCGCCACCCGGCGGGCACCCAGATCGTGCAGTCCTCCCGTTCCACGACCGTCGGGCCGAGGACCGCTCCGCTCCAGCGACCTTCCCAGTCGGCGAGCACCTCTTCGATGCTCGCCGGTGCCGGCGTCTCGACGACGGCCCGGATCGCCACCACCTCGACCGGATCGTCGGGCCGGATCGTTCCGTTCCGACGGAGGTGCTCCTGGCCGAACGCCTCGACCGACGCGACCCGGAGCTCGTGGCTCTGCCCGCGATAGCGACAGTCGACCGAGGTGGTGAGCACTGCGTCCGAGCCCGGGTCGGACCCCGGCTCGACGAGCGCCGAAGCTGCCGCCGCCAGCGCATCGATCGCAGCGTCGAGACCCGTCAGGTCCGAGCCTCCGGGCCAGGACTGCACCAGCTCCCGTCGGCCCGGCGCGGTGAGCAGCCCCACGGCGGACAGCACTCCCGCCGCTCCCGGCACGATCACCGTGGGCATGCCGAGCGATTCGGCGAGCTCACAGGCGTGCAGCGGCCCGGCGCCACCGAACGCCACGAGTGCAAGACCTGCTGGATCGACGCCTTGCGCGACCGACACGGAGCGCAACGCCCGCTCCATCCCAGCGTTGACCACGGCGATCACGCCCGCAGCGTCGACACCTGCGGAGTCCAGCGCTGCCCGAGAAGCCTCGACGTCGAGCCTTCCCATCTGTCCGAACGCAGCACCCACGGGGATCCGACCCTCGACCAGGTCGGCGTCGGTGACCGTCGGACTCGTCCCCCCGTGGCCGTAGCAGGCAGGTCCGGGACGGGCACCCGCCGATTCGGGACCGACGACGAGCGCGCCGCCGTCGTCGAGACGGGCGATCGATCCGCCACCTGCACCGATCGTGTGGATGCCGAGCGCCGGAGCACGCACAGGGAAGCCACCGACGACCTGCGCAGCTGCAGGCTCTGGGACCCCTCCGCGGATGAGGCACACGTCGGTGCTGGTGCCGCCCATGTCGAAGCTCACCGCGTCGGGCCAACCGCAGGCGACGGCGACCTCGGCAGCAGCACGGGCACCACCTGCGGGCCCCGACAGCAGGAGCAGGACCGGCAGGTCGGCAGCGGTCGCCAGGTCCACCGAGCCTCCCGACGAGGTCATCACCACGACCTCGTCGCCGATCGTGGCGAGCCCCTGCAGGTACGTGCCGCACACCGGTCGCAGATACGCGTTCAGCACCGTGGTGACCGCTCGCTCGTACTCGCGGAACTCAGGTGCGATCCGATGCGACGCGCTCACGTCGTGTCCACGGGCGGCGAGCGCGTCCGCGACCAGCACCTCGTGCTGCGGGTGCAGATCGGCGTGCAGCAGGCACACCGCGACCGACTCGACGCCGGCGGGGACCGATGGCACCTTCTGGAGGTCCAACTCGACCAGCACGGTGCCGTCCGCTGCGATCCGCTCCTGCACCTCCAGCCGGTCCGCCCGGGCGACGATCGGTTCGGGCCGATCTGCCCACACGTCGTACAACGAGGGGCGGTCCTGCCGGGCGATCTCGATCACATCGGCGAACCCCGCGGTGCTCACCAACGCCACCCGGGCGCCACGGCGCTCGAGCACCGCGTTCGTGGCGACCGTCGTCCCGTGCGCGAGCAGCATCACCGCTGTGCCGGCCAGGGCCTCGGACCCGAGACGAACCGCCCGGCCGGGATCGTCGGGTGTGGACGGAACCTTCAGTGTGCGACCGTCCGTGCCGACGACATCGGTGAAGGTGCCACCGCTGTCCGCCCCGATCCGCACCGCGGGAACGCTAGCGACCGACAGCACGACATCCATCCACCCTGACAGCCATCCACGACGACCGACGGGCCCTCTCGACGATGCGAACGAGCGACCACGACTCCGATGACACGACGCGCGGGCCGTCAGCGGTCGGCACCTCCCACGTCCCCGGAGGCGCTGCGCGCCTGCCGCGCCTGCACGGCCAGCCGATGCTGAGGACGAAGGCCGATGACCTCCAGGGCTGTCGAGTCGAGCTCATCGACGGAGGGTTCGTCGACGAGCTCGGACGGCAGAGCCGGTCGCCGGAGGCTCGTGGTGTCCGGGCCGGAGCCACCTCCAGGGGCACGTCGAGGGTGGCCGGGGACCGCGCCGTCGACGAGCCGATCCGGATGAGCTTCGCGGACTACTCGCCCACCGAGTCGCTGTTCGAGCACTCCTTCGGCACCTCAGCGACCTCAGGCGATCCGACCGACGGTGGCCAGGATCGATCGAACACCTCCGTGCTCGGCGTCGCCCCCGATGCGGATTGGACCACGATCCGACGTGCACACCGAGACCTGCTCGCCCAGCTGCACCCGGACCGGTTCGTGACCGCGGACGAGCCCACTCGACGTGACGCGGCTGAGCGCCTCGCAGAGATCAACATCGCCTACCACGAGCTGGAGAAGGACCGCCGCGCGATCTGACCGCAGGGCGATCCCACAGCCGTGCGAGCCGGTTCCTCGACGCACCGAGGACCTCAGCCGGTCTCATACTCCCACATCTCGTCGCCCACCGCGTCGCCGTAGCGTCGACGAGCGAGCTCGGCGTCGGGGTCGCGACCGTCGCTGACGACGAGGGCTCCGTCCGCGACGGAGCGCAGCCATCCGTCTCGCCGCGCGAGCGACCCCCGCCGACCATCGAGGCTCGTCGGTCGCCGACCCTCGAGGACCACCACCTCCGCAGCAGCCTCGAGGAGCCGTTGGAACGCTGCGAGCTCCGCCTCGGGCCGTCCAGCCATCGGGTCCGGGTACGGCAGCACCGCCACGTACGGGACCTCCGCTGCGATCGCAGCTCGCGCTCCGACGACCTCAGCACCGGGACGGAGCCCGCTCAGCACGACGAGATCGTCGTGGAGCTGCGCCTGCGCAGCGAGGATCCGCGTGATCCCCTCGATCGCCCGTGTCCCGTCGCCGGATCCCTCGAAGGACTCGTCACGCAGTCCCGTGACGACGAGACGCCATCCCCGCGGCACCCGCCCGTCGCGCCCCACTGCCAGGTCGACCCGTGCGCTGTCGACCGATGCGCTGTCGACCGATGCGCTGTCGACCGGTCTGTCCGGGGCTGCAGAGGGAGCCCGTCGCAGTCCGGGTCGATCTGCGAGCTCGAGCAGCTCAGCCGGCGGAGCTGCGTCACCGGACCCGGTGCGACCGTGGGAGGCGGACACGGCCAGCCGGTCGACGAGGTCGTTCATCGGGTCGCCGCCGTGGCCCTTCACCCACTCCATCGAGAACGCCGGCCGGTCACGGAAGACCTCGACGAGGGGCTCCCACAGGTCGCGGTTGGCGACCGGTTTGCGCTGCGAGCTCCTCCAATCGCGGGCGATCCATCCGCGCCACCAGGCATCGCGCCAGCAGTGCACCACGTAGGTCGAGTCCGACACGACCAGCAGCGGGCCATCGACCGCGCGCGTGAGCTCGAGCACGGCGAGGATCTCCATGCGCTGGTTGGTCGTGTCGGGATCGTGGCCCGACGCCCAGGCACCTCCGTCGATCGCCCATGCCCAGCCGCCCGGTCCAGGGTTCCCGCGACACGCGCCGTCGGTGTACGCGCGGGTTGGGTCCTCGTGGGCTCGGGGTGTGCTCACTCCGGCGACAGTACCGGCGCGTCGACCCCGGCTCAGCCGGTGGACTCGGCCACGGTCCGGGCGATCGCCTCGGCGACGACGTCGGGCCGGTCGCTCAACATGTCGTGGCCGCTCCCGGCGACCACCGACACCTCGGTGCCGGGGAACCACGTCGCCAGGTCGTCGTGCATCTCGGCCCAGTGATCGGCCTCGATGTCGTCGCGGCGCCGTGACGCGCTGAGCAGCGAGCAGGGCAGCACCGACTGCTCGGCGCGACCTGCACCGTCCACGGCCGCCGCCCTCAGCGAGCCGACCTCGTCGCACAGCGCAGGGAAGGCGAGCATCTCCGACGCCAACGCCTGACCCGCTCTGGCCGTGGCGAACGACGGCATCTGCCAGCGCGGCTCGTCCACCTCCCCACGCGACATCCGCAGGTACAGGACACGGCTCGGGATGCCGGCGATCGCCGCACCGCCGAGACGGGACGCGAACCCGACGACGTGCCACATCCCCCGTCCCAGCGGATGCAGTGCTGGGTCGGCGAACCGTCGTGCCTCCTCCGGGTGGCTCGGATCGACGAGCACGAGCCCCGACACCAGATCGGGCCGCTCCAACGCGACGCCGATCGCGAGCAACGCCCCCATGGACCACCCGGCGAGCACCACAGGAGGTGCCGTCCCGAGGGCATCGAGGATCGTCTCCAACCGGCGGATCGACCCAGCGACGTCCGGCGGCGCACCCCGCTCCGATCTCCCCATCCCGGGGCGGTCGAGCGCGACGAGCCGGATGCGGGTGTCGAGGTCCTCGGCCACCCGCTCCCAGTCTGCCGAGGTCCCACCGAC
>JAFDWA010000002.1 GCA_018268735.1 Actinomycetota bacterium
GACGTCGGGCGCACTCGAGTCCGATCCCACTGCCGCCCCCGGTGATCAGCGCTGCCGTGCCATCGAGTTGCATCTCGCCGGAGCCCCCTTCGGTCGTGGTGGCCCACCGTAGCGAACACCTGGGTGCATCCGGTTCGCCGCCGGACGCGTCGGTGGGGTGGGACCAGGTCCCACCCCACCGACGCGTCCGCAGCAGCGCGCTGCGTGAGGACGTCGTGGCGCTCAGCCGTTCAGCACCGTGAGGACCACACCGGTCGAGCCGGTCGAACCGCCGGTGCCACCAGCACCGCCGACCCCGCCGGCGAACGACGGCGTCCCGGCCACTGCGCTCCCGGCGTCGCTCAGCACGCCGATGGCGGCACCGCCGCCACCACCACCGCCGACACCGGACGCTCCGCCGGTCCCACCGGGGCCACCGGCACCGCCGGCGCCGCCCGAGTCGAACCTCGCACCGCCCGGTCCGCCTGCACCGCCGGGCTGACCGGGTGCGCCCGCGCCGCCGGTCCCACCGGTTCCACCGGTTCCGAGGGTGATCTGGACGGCGACGAGCGTCGGGGTCGAACCCTGCAGCCGCAGCGCCACCGACGCCAGTCCGGCGCCGCCCCCTGCACCGCCGACGGCTGCACGGACACCACCGGCACCGCCGCCACCACCGCCGGCGCCTGCGTCGTCGATGTTGCAGTCGTTGCCACCGCCGCCACCGCCGCCACCGCCGCCGGCACCGTCGACGCCGAGGCCGCCCGCTCCACCGGCGGCGCCGGGCGCGCCGCCCGAACCGGGACCGCCAGGTGCTCCATCAGCACCTCTGGCTCCGGTCGCTCCGTCCTGCGGGTTGTTGCCCGTGAGCTGGCAGATCCCTGGGATCCCGTCGGTGGCAGCCGTCCCGCCGTTCCCACCGATGCCACCGCTGATCCCGGCACCGGTCGCACCGTTGGCGCCCGGCTGGGCGTCGCAGTTGTTGCAGTAGGTCACCCCGAGGATGGTCTTGCAGCTCGTGTCGATTGCGCCGCCCTTGCCGCCGGAGCCACCGGTGTTGCCACCGACACCACCGGCGCCGCCGGCTCCGGAGGTCGTCGTGTTGCACGCACCGCCGGGCTCGGAGCCGTTGCCGCCGGGGTAGCCGTTCCCGCCGGTGCCGCTCCAGCCACCCTGACCGGTGGCACCGTTGACCCCGGTACCGCCGGTCCCGCCGACGATCGTGAGCGAGTCGAGGGTGAGCGCCGAGGTCGAGTTCCGGACGTACGCCGTGTAGCTGACCTGACCGGCGGGTGCCGCGGTGCCGACGAGTCGGAGGTCGGCGACCTTCGTGGCTGCGGTGATCCCGTCGGCCAGCATCGCGACCGGGCCGCCGACGGTCGGGTCGACGCTCGCGTTGACGGTCGCCACCGTCGTGCCGGTCGCGGTGACGCCGCGTTGCCAGTTCTGTCCGAACCCTCCTCGGATCTCCAACCCGGCGACGACGCTGAACTTCGCGTACGTGCCGCCGGCGACGTACACCGACGGCAGGTTCTGGGCCGCGGCGCGTGCCTCGCCGGTGTCGATGGACGCGCACGGTCCGTCGATCGCCCCGCAGGTCGAGGTGTCGTGGCCCGTCGTGGAGCTCACGAACACGGCGGTGTCGATCACGCCGTCGATGCCGTCGCAGTTCGAGTCGATGCCGTCGCCGACCGGATCGGCCGCACCCGGATGGATCGTCGCGTCGTTGTCGTTGCAGTCCGACAGCGTGTTGTAGCCGTCGTGGTCGTTGTCGACCGGCGGCGCTGTCGTCGATGTCGTGGTCGTGGTGCCACCCGGATCGGTCGGCGGTGTGCACGCACCCGCGACCAGGACGGCGCAGCCGAGCACCGCAAGCACCAGGAATCGTCTGCCCATGTCGATCTCCCCCTTGTCCCCCACCGACCGTCAGAGCGGCCAGGCGATCCGCATCGCCATGCAGACCGCTTCAAGGAACCACATTCCTGAACGTCGATCAACCCTTTCCGGTCCGCGCCCCTCCGGCAACCGCTTCCCGGGCCGGTGCCGGCAGCGCCGGTCTCAGACCCCGATGTCGGACAGCGTCGCCCAGCCCGCAGCGAACCCGGTGACGTCGTCGGTCGGCTTCGTCGCCGGTTCCGCGGCGCTGCAGTCGACCGGCGTCATCTCCGCCGGCGGGGTCGTCGCCGCCGGCACCTCGAGCACGCCCCGGACCGATCCGGCGCTGCACGTCGGAACGTTGAGGTTGGCGACTGGAGCCGGCTTCTTGGCGAGCTTGCCGTCGAGGAGATCCGCGCGGTGCTGGTCGATCCACTGCACCGCGAGCTTCGCCGCGGTCGCATAGTCGGGCTGGGGGGCGAGGCCGGCGGACACGGCCAAGGCCGGGACACCTCGGGTCGCTGCTGCCCGGGCAGCCCCGACCGTTCCGGAGATCCCGATGAGCGACCCGATGTTCTGACCCATGTTGATGCCGGTCACGACGAGCTGCGGCTTGGCGGAGATCCCGCCGTCGAGGGCCCACGCAACAGAGTCGGCGGGGAAGCCGCTGACCGCTGTCGCCTCCTCACCGCCGAGCATCGTGGTCGGCGTTGCCGTGACCGGACCGTCGGTCGTCTTGGCGCCGGTTCCGCTCTGGTTGGCGGCGGGAGCGGACACGATCACCTTGGTCTCGGGCATGGCCTGGAGCGCCTTGACGAGCACGTCGATGCCCTCGGCTCCGACACCGTCGTCGTTCGAGACGAGGATCGTCAGCTCCTTCGTGGCTGCCGCGGTCGTCGACGTCGACGAGCCCGAGCCGTCGCTGTTCGCCGCGGTCGTGGTGGTCGCCGCCGAGTCGTCGCCCGAGCTGCACGCCGGGACCAGCGTGAACACGGCCAGCGCCGCCACGAGCGCGATCGACAGCCGCCGTCCACGACGGTGGCTCCAGCCATGTCCACCACCCTGCTCCACCGTGATGCCCGATCCCGATACGTCCACCTGACAACCCCCCGGTCCGTCGATCGCCCGACGCTACCGTGCAACGCATGCTCGTCAGTCTCCTCGGCACCGGTTCGCCGCTCCCCGACCCGCATCGGGCTGGACCCTCCACCCTCGTGCAAGCGGGCGGCTTGAACCTGCTGTTCGACTGCGGGCGCGGGGTGCTGATGCGACTCGCCGCGGCCGGCGTCGGACCGGCCGGGCTGCACGCCCAGCTCCTGACCCACCTGCACTCGGACCACACCACGGACCTCAACGACGTGATCACCACGCGGTGGGTCACGTCGATGGGGCCGGCGCCGCTACCGGTCGTCGGACCGCCGGGCACGCAGGGGTTCGTCGACCGCACGCTCGACATGCTGCGCGACGACGTCGGCTACCGCATCGCACATCATGCTGACCTGGACCGCGGTCCGGAGATCGATGTGACCGAGGTGTCCGACGGGGCTCTGGACCTCTCCGCGCTGTCAACGGCTGGCGTCACGGTGATCGCTGCGCCGACGGATCACCGACCCGTCGCCCCGACCGTCGGCTACCGCGTCACCCACGACGGTGCGGCGGTGGTCATCGCGGGCGACACCGTCCCCTGTGACGGCCTCGACCGCCTGGTCGACGGAGCGGACGTGTACGTGCAGACCGTCATCCGTGACGACGTGATCCGCCAGATCCCGCTGCAACGGCTGCAGGACGTCTGCGACTACCACTCGACGGTGATCCAGGCGGCGCAGACCGCCGAGCGGGCCGGGGTCGGAACCCTCGTGCTCACCCACATGGTCCCCGCACCGCCACCGGGCGGCGCGCAGGAGTGGATCGACATCGCGTCCGGGTACTTCGGTGGGACGGTGCTCGCCCCGGATGACCTCACGTCGATCGAGGTGCCGACCGCTACAGCGGGTTGATCCAATCCAGTCCAGGGAACCGGCCGAAGTCGTTGTCTGCCGAGCACAGCGTCGCCCCGTGCTCGATGGCGAGCGCCGCGAGGTGCGCGTCGCTCACCAGGTTGCCGCCGACGCCGGTCGACTCCAGCAGGTGGGTCAGCACGTCGAGGTGGCGGTCGGTCGGTTCGGGGATGGTGACCGTCGGGTGTTGCCTCCAGCCGGCGACGTGAGCGACGGCGGCGGCGGCCGACAACGGCACCACCAGCACCCGAGGGTTGGTGGTCAGGCGGATGAACGCCATGAGCACCGCCCAGGGCATGGCGACGATCTCGCCGCTGGACATGACCTCCTCGAACCAGGGGCGTGCCCGCTGATGAGCTGGCGCCCGATCGTTGGTCGCATAGAGGAGGAGGTTGACGTCGAGGAGCTTCACTTGCCGAGCTCGAGCTTGCGGAGGACCTCGTCGTCCTCCAACGAACCCGCCAGAGCGAGGGCCTTCGTGAGGTCGAGCCCGGGCCTGATCTCAGACGAGAACGGCTCGACGTGGAACGTGGGATCCGATTCGTCGGTCCGGAGCCCCCGACGCAGCAGGTCGTTGACCGTCTGCTTGAAGGTCGACTTCGTCTCACGCATCCGACGTTCGATCTGGCGAGCTACGTCCTCGTCCAGCGTCAAGGTGGTTCGCACCGACGCATCATAGCATCACCTGAGACCCCTGCCAGCGCCAGCTGCAGCAAATCGTCCCGTCGGAGTTCGTTCCATGCGACGAGACTGACCGGATGGACCGAACGTCACCCGAGTCGATCGACCTCGCGCCGATCGACGTCGTGCTGCGCGCCGAGGGACTCCGCAAGCGCTTCGAATCGACCCAGGCCGTCGACGACGTGAGCATCACGATCCGCGCCGGAGAACGGGTCGGAATCGTCGGGCCCAACGGCGCCGGCAAGACCACGACGTTGCTCATGCTCCTCGGCGCCGTCGAACCCGACGACGGCACGATCGAGCTCGTCGGAGCTCAACTTCCCGACGGCCGCAGCGACGCCATGTCCCGCGTGGGCTTCGCCGCCGGCTACCTGCCCCTCCCCAGCGGCCTGACCGTCACCGAGTGCCTCCAGCTGTTCGGCGACCTCTACGGCGTTGCCGACCCGCGCGCCCGGGCAGCAGAGGTCCTCGACGAATTGCACATCGGCCGGCTCGCCGATCAGAAGGTGGAGTCGCTGTCGTCAGGTCAGGGCACCCTCGTCGGCTTCGCGAAGGCGGTCATCCACCATCCCCGACTGGTCGTGCTCGACGAGCCGACCGCGTCACTCGACCCCGACGTGGCGATGCGGGTGCGGGACCGTCTCGAGCACATGAACGCCGAACGCAACGCGACCCTGCTCCTCACCAGCCACGACATGCGCGAGGTCGCGGAGCTCACCACCCGTGTGATCTTCCTGCGCCAGGGTCGGATCATCGCCGACGGGCCACCCACCGAGGTCGTCGCCGAGCACGGATATGCAGACCTCGAAGCGATGTTCTTGGCCGAGGCCGCCCGACTCCGCGAACAGGAGGTGTGATGCACGCAACCGCCCCAGCAGCCCCGTCGTCGACCCGCCGCGTCCGTGCGATGGTGCGACGCAGCCTGCTGTCCCAGCACCGCAGCCCGGACTTCTGGTTCCTGTTGCTCGTGCTGCCGATGGTCGACGGCCTCCTGTTCGGCTCCATCGGCGTCGCGTACGGCGTCGGCGACGGCCCGGTCGTGCTGCTCGTCACCGGAATCCTGCTGTTCCACCTCGTCTGGCAGCTCACTCTCGCCGGCTCGTTCGGGCTCCTCGACGAGGTGTGGAGCCGCAACCTCCTGAACCTGATCGCCACGCCGCTGACCGAGCGCGAGATGCTCGCGAGCTTCGGCGTCGTCGGGTTGCTGCGAACAGCCGTGTCGGTGGTCGTGATCGGCACGGTGGGGGTCGTGTTCTTCGCCGTGTCGCCGACGTCGGCCGGTGTGGTCCTCCTGCCGAGCGCGGCGCTGCTGTTGCTTTTCGGGTGGTCCGTCGCGCTGTTCGTCGTCGGGCTCACCCTGCAGTACGGCGACCGCGCCGAGGTGTTCTCGTGGGGGACGCTGGTGCTGCTGATGCCGCTGTCGGGCGTGTTCTACCCGGTTGATTCACTGCCGCCGGTGCTGCAAGCCGTGGCCCGGGCGATCCCGCTGACCCACGTGTTCGACGCGGTGCGCGTCGGCGTCGAGCACCACACCGTGGCCTGGGGTCAGCTCGCGATCGCCGCGGTCGGCACTCTGGTCATCGCTGTTGCGGCGTCGTGGTTCCTCGGCCACCAGCTGCGCCGGTTCCGCCGCCACGGATGGATCACCAAGTTCGTGTGAGCGCCCCGGTCGCCCGGTCTCACCCGATCGGGGTGTCCCGGAGTGCTCCCCGCGTCCGTAGGATCGGCCCGACCCACACCGACCAGAACCCACGGAGGGCCCCATGGCCATCGACACCTTCTACGCGTACCTCGGCGTCTACGACGATCCCGCCGACGCGCTCGCCGACTACGACGCCGTCCACGCGCTGCACACCGAGGCCGGCCTGATCGACGCCTACGACGCTGCGGTCGTCGAGAAGCGCGACAACGGCAAGGTCAAGATCGTCAAGAAGCACGAGACGCCGACGCGGGTCGGCGGCGTGCTCGGCGGTGGTGTCGGTCTGGCGACCGGACTCGTCATCGCCCTGTTCCCCGCAGCCGCGATCGGCACAGGACTCCTCGTCGGCACCACCGCGGGCGGCGCCCTGCTCGGCTCGCTCGCCGGCCACGCTGCGGCCGGTATGAGCCGCAAGGACCTGAAGGAGGCCGGCGAGCAGCTCGACGAGGGCACCGCCGGGCTCGTGGTCGTTGCGGTCGCGGACATGCAGTCCAAGGTCGAGCACGCGATGAAGAAGGCCCGCAAGGTCGAGGAGAAGCAGCTCAAGGCCGACGCCGCCGCCATCGAGGCCGACGCGAAGGACTGACCGACCGGAGTGGGACCGGCCGGTCACCACACGGTGATCGGCCGGTGCGGTCCCCCTTTGGTCCGTGTCACACCGCGATGACCTCGATCAGGTCGTCGAGGTGGCGGAAGTCATCCAGGTTGCGCGTGACGAGCGGCAGCCCTTCGGCCAGAGCGGTGGCCGCGACGAGGAGGTCGACGGCGCGGGCACCGCGGGACTTGCGTCCAGACGCGGCGACAGCTGCGAACACCCGGCCGTAGGCACGAGCGGCTTCGGTGGTGAACGGGAGCGGATCGAACGCTGCTTCGGTCCGCTGCAGGCGATCTTGGCGACGGCCGCGTTCCTCGGCGTCGGCGGTTGCGTGGGGTCCAGCGGCGAGCTCCGCCATCGTGATCGCGCTGATCGCCACCTCGGCCGGCAGATCTTCGACACCGAGGTGCTCGAGATCGATGACGACGCTGGTGTCGAGAAGCCCGCGTGCGTGCCGAGGCTCGTCAGCCACGGGGTTCGATGTCCTGGCTCGCGAGCTCGTCGAGGTCGCGTCGGAACGCCTCGGCGTCGATCGACGGCGCTGACCGGAACGTCTCGATCACTGCTGCGGCGTTGACGAAACGCCTCCGTCGCAGCGGAGCGAGCTCTCCAACGGGTTCACCGTTGCTGGTGATCGTGAAGGTGGCTCCGCCGGCAACAGATCGCATGATCCTGCCGCTGTCGTTGCGGAGCTCCCGCTGGCTGATCTCGGTGCCCACGGCAGCCACCGTAGCACTGCATGCTACGCGTACCCTCGACAACTCGAGCCGCCTTGCGGCCTCCGGGATCCTCCGTTGTCCTACTCCGGGCAGGATGAGCCAATGGCCGTGTCCAAGGTGTCGCTCAGCATCGACGAGGGCGTTCTCGCCGAGGCGAGATCACGTGCTGGGCACCGAGAGTTGTCGGCATTTGTGAACGATGCGCTGGTTCGGCAACTTCAACATGACCGACTCGGCGAGCTCCTCGACGAGTTGGAGAACGAGTCCGGCCCCATTCCGCCCGAACTGCTCGAGGAGGCACGGGCGCTGTGGCGAGAACCCGGCGAACCCAAGCACCGCCGCTCCGCCTGATTCTCGACAGCGGTCGCTGTTGGGGGAGCGGTGATCCTCACCGGTGATCCCGACGACCTCCGCCGGCTCGCTGCGAGAAGCGACGACGTCCTGATCCAGCCCCTGTAGCGAAGGCCACCCGGCGATCGCCAGACAGCTGTTCAGACAACCGTTCAGGTCGGGCAACGTCGGAGACGTGTGCTCGCTCGTTGGGGCCCGCAAGACCGAACGACCCGATCATCTACTCGGCCCGATCACCGATCGGAACGCGGCAACGGCTGGGGCGAAGACGTCGCTGGTGGCGGCAGCATCGTCGCGTCGAGGTCGACCTCGCCCGACGGCGTCGTCACCCGCCGCAGGTTGGATGCGATCTGCACACCGTCGAGGGTGCCGACCTCCGATTCGACCAGGCCGGCCATGGCGTCGATCGCGTCGACGATCCCACTCGCCGCGTCGCCCCAGGGGATCCAGCCTTCACCGAAGCGGGCGATGCGACGCGCCACCCGCCGGTTGACCGTGCTCCGGACGGGCACAGTCGTCGAGCTGCTCACCGAGCGCGACGTGATCCGACACGAGCAGGCGGTCGATCCCGGCAGCGTCCGCTGCACACGCCACGTCGAGGATCCGGCTCCAGTCGCATGGACCTCACCGAAGGACACGAGCGTCGTGGACAACTGCGGTGCGGTGGCCGGCAGGGTCACGTCCAATCCGATCGATGGAATCGCACTACCGCAGTTCCCCGGAACTCCCACCGTCGGGTGACGCGAGGACGACCGTGTAGCCATCGGGGTCGGAGATCCACAGCTCCCGGTGTCCGGCGTTGGGGTTGACGTGCACGTCCAGCACGACGGGGGCATCCAGCTCATGGGCCCGAACGACGGCAGCGTCGAAGTCGTCGACCTCGAACCACAACATCACCCCGTTGCCGACGGGAGCGTCGCGGTCGCCCAGATGGCCGTGGTGGTGGTCGGCCTCCCAGGAGTGGAGCTGCAGGATCACCCCGTCGGAGCCCCACACCGTGTGGTGCAGACGGGGGTCGTAGAGACGCTCGTACTCGACCGGTCCGTCACCGTGATGACCTCGGCCCCCGCCACCCAGCGTGCAGCCGAGCAGCACGCGATAGAAGGTGCTTGAAGCTTCGACATCGCGCACCACGATGAGCGGCTGCGCTCGCACGACCTCGACAGTAGCGTCGACAGCGCTGTGGCCTGCTCCCCGGGCAAGTGACATCTACGTACAGGCCCTCAGGGGCAGGTGCCTCGGAGTCGGATCCTCCTCCGTCAGACACCGATGGCAGGAAGCCGTGCCGCAGCGTGCTCGATGGTGTCGGGGTCGACGCCGTTGCGATCCGCGACCGTCGGCCACTCCTCGACTGCCGCCACGGCTTCGTCGACCATGTCGGCGACCACATGCGGCTCGAGCCCGGCCGGCTTGTGGAGTCCGACCAGGTCGTCGCGGGTGATGTAGGCACCCTTGCCCGCCACGTCGAGGTAGTGCTCGCCTGGATCGACGGCCGCGAACGTAGGCCGCGGGCCGAGCGAGAACGTCAGGTCGAAGGCGGGGGCGAGCCGCCACCCGTCGGTGGGCGTCCACAGGTAGGCGATGTTGCGGGCGTGGTCGTCGCGGTTGTGGGCGACGACGTTGAACACCGCCCGCCTGACCATCTCTGTGACCTCGCGCACGTCACCGGTCACTCGACGCGCAAGGCGGATGACGTCGTCGTAGCCGACGTGCTGACCGAGCTCGGGGTAGGCCTCGAGCAGGCCTGCTGCGGTGGCCATGTGGACCCGGCCGGGCTGCGCGCCGGGCTCAGGGATCCTGTCGAAGCGCCGGACAGCCAGGTACTGCGTTCCCGATGCGCCGGGGAGCAGTTGGTGCTCACAGGTGGTGATTCCCGCTGTTCGTGCCATCTCCAGGTACGAAGCTTCGACCGCTGACAGGGATGCGCTGTCGTCCTGGCCGTGGAACTTGACCAGCCAGGGAACTGAGCCGGGTGGCAGGTTTCCGTTGTCGGCGACCAGCCGTCCCTCGGGTGTGTAGGCCGCGGTGATCTTGGGCCGGGCACCACCGGCGCTTCCTCCGGCAGCGAGCGCAACTGCCTCTGCGGCCTGGTCGTGGGCGTCCTCTCCAGCGAAGTGGCGAAGGGCTTCGTTCTGCACGCGGTCGAGGTCCACGAGCGCGACTTCGACGGACCCGGGACCCTCCACGGGGCGGAAGGTGAGCGCTCCCATGGTCCGGCGCCCGAGCCATGTGAGCATGTCGAGGGGTTCGGGACGTTCGATGCCGTGGCGGCGCATGTCGCGGCGCAGCACGCTGCGCCCCCACGAGTCCGGGCCTGCATCGGACAGCAGCCCGGGAAGGTGCTCCGGGTTCACCCCCGGGAAGCTCCGTCCCCGCTGACCGAGCGGGTGCCGCAGCGGAGCGAGGTCGGCCCCGGTCGCGACGTGCTCGTCTGTGTACTCGACGAAGGTCACCGACCCGCGCTGGGCGACGCGTGCGACGGTCCACGGGCCGTCGACGCCTTCGTAGACGACGTCGACCGTTCTCACCGCCGGCCACGCTGTCGCTGGGGCTCGGAACGGGCCACGAACCGGTCGATCGTCTCGACGGGCGGCGGCTCGAGGAGTTGCTGCAGGTCGCCGGTGCGGTGGAGGGCGGCGAGGACGGCGAGGAAGTTCGGCAGCGTCGCCGAGCCGGCCTGCTCCATCCGCGCCACCGTCGCCCGACCGACGCCGGCCCGGTCAGCCAGTGTGCGCTGAGTCATGTTCTGGCGCAGGCGCTCGCGTCGCACACGAGCGCCGAGCTCCGACGCCAGCTCATACGCGCTCAACAGCATCACGTCCACATCGAGGCGTCGACTCATATGTACGACATTATCGTAGGATCTATCCAGTACTGCCTCGCATACGAGGCAGTATGAAGGGTCGGCATGGTGCCAGCAAGCCGGCACCTCCTGCACTTGGACCCATGACCGTGATGATCGAGCTTGTGGAACTCGGGGGAGATCGGCCTCGGAGCCGTCGACAGCCCCCAAGTTCGGGACCTCACCCAGCGACGTAGTCGGCGAGGTGCTGCCCGGTGAGCGTCGACCGCTCTGCGACCAGCTCGGCCGGCGTGCCCTCGAACACGATCCGTCCGCCGTCGTGGCCGGCACCGGGACCGAGGTCGATGATCCAGTCCGCGTGTGCCATGACCGCCTGGTGGTGCTCGATGACGATGACGGATCGGCCTTCGTCGACGAGGCGGTCGAGCAGTCCGAGCAGTTGCTCCACATCCGCGAGGTGCAGGCCGGTGGTCGGCTCGTCGAGGACGAGCACGCCGCCCTTGGTTCCCATGTGGGTGGCGAGCTTGAGGCGTTGACGCTCGCCACCCGACAGCGTGGTGAGCGGCTGGCCGATCCTCAGGTAGCCGAGGCCGACGTCGCGCAGCCGCTCCAGGATGCGATGCGCGCTGGGGACGCTGGCGTCGCCTTCGGCGAAGAACGTCGCCGCGTCGTCGACCGACATGGCGAGGACCTCGGCGATGTCACGGCCGCCGAGGGTGTGCTCGAGCACTGAGGGGTCGAACCGCTTGCCGTCGCAGTCCTCGCACACGGTCACGACCGATGCCATCACGCCGAGATCGGTGTAGACGACCCCGGCGCCTCCGCATGTAGGACACGCCCCCTCGGAGTTGGCGCTGAACAGCGCCGGCTTGACCCCGTTGGCCTTGGCGAACGCCTTGCGGATCGGCTCCAGCAGGCCGGTGTAGGTGGCGGGGTTGCTCCGCCGTGACCCCTTGATCGGCGCCTGATCGACGGTGACGACGTCGTCGCGGCCCGACACGGATCCGTCGATCAACGAGCTCTTGCCGGACCCGGCGACGCCGGTGATGACGACGAGCACGCCGAGGGGGATGTCGACGTCGACGTCGACGAGGTTGTTGGTGTGCGCACCGCGGATCTCCAACGCTCCCGAGGTCGCGCGTACTGCGGACTTGAGCCTCGCTCGGTCGTCGAGGTGGCGACCGGTGACGGTGCCGCTGGCGCGGAGGCCAGAGACGTCGCCCTCGAAGCAGATCCTGCCACCGGCCGACCCTGCACCCGGACCGAGGTCGACGACGTGGTCCGCGATCTCGATGACCTCCGGCTTGTGCTCCACGACGAGCACTGTGTTGCCCTTGTCGCGCAGTCGCAGCAGCAGGTCGTCCATGCGGGCGATGTCGTGGGGGTGCAGCCCGGCGGTCGGCTCGTCGAACACGTAGGTGACGTCGGTGAGCGACGATCCGAGGTGGCGGATCATCCGGGTGCGCTGGGACTCGCCGCCCGACAGCGTCGTCGCCGGCCGGTTGAGGCTGAGGTAGCCGAGGCCGATCTCGACGAACGAGTCCATCGTCTCGGCCAGCGAGGCGAGCAGCGGCGCGACCGACGGCTCGTCGACGCCCCGGATCCACTCGGCGAGGTCGGTGATCTGCAGATCGCACGCCTCGGCGATGCTCACGCCTGCGATCTTCGACGATCGGGCGGCGACGTTCAGGCGGGTGCCGTCGCAGTCGGGGCACGTCCCGAAGGTGATCGCCCGCTCGACGAACGCCCGGATGTGGGGCTGCATCGATTCGGGGTCCTTCGACAGCATCGACTTCTGGATGCGCGGGATGAGGCCCTCGTAGGTGACGTTGATGCCCTCGACCTTGATCCGGGTCGGCTCCTTGTACAGCAGCGCGTGGAGCTCCTTCTTCGTGAAGCGGCGGATCGGCTTGTCGGGGTCGAAGAACCCGCAACCACGGAAGATGCGCCCGTACCAGCCGTCGACGGAGTAGTTGGGGATGGTGAGCGCCCCCTCGTTGATCGACAACGAGTCGTCGTAGAGCGCGGTGAGATCGAAGTCGCTGACCTGACCGCGGCCCTCGCAGCGGGGGCACATGCCACCGAGGCGGGTGAAGCTGCGCTTCTCCCGGGTGGTGGTCCCACCCTTCTGCACGGTGACCGCCCCGGCGCCGCTGACCGTCGCGAGGTTGAACGAGAACGCGCTCGGCGGGCCGACGTGCGGCTCACCGAGTCGGCTCCACAGGATCCGCAACATGGCGTGGGCGTCGGTGGCGGTGCCGACGGTCGAGCGGACGTCGCCGCCCATGCGCTCCTGGTCGACGAGGATTGCGGTGGTCAGGCCGTCGAGCACGTCGACATCGGGTCGGGCCATCGAGGGCATGAACCCCTGGACGAACGTGCTGTAGGTCTCGTTGATGAGCCGTTGGGACTCCGCGGCGATCGTTCCGAACACCAGCGAGCTCTTGCCGGACCCGGACACACCGGTGAACACCGTGAGACGCCGCTTGGGGATCTCGACGCTGACATCACGCAGGTTGTTCACCCGGGCGCCGGTCACGCGGATCGTGTCATGTGAATCGGCCGGATGCATCGATGTGCTCACCACACCTCCGGAGGTCGAGTGATCCTGCTGGACGTCACGCTACGACCCCGCTCCATTCGATGGTTCGGACTCGGACCACGGACCCCGACTGCTCCGGGGCCCGGAGACGACCGGTACGCTCCCCGGATGCGTTCGGGGGCGAGCTCACGGTTCTGGATCTCTGCCGTCGTGGCGATGGCCGCCGTCGCGACCGCCGTCGGGTGCAGCGGTTCCGACGGAAGCGGCCGGGCAGCGGGGCGCCGCGACACGACGTCGACGTCGACGAGCGCCGCGAACGCCGACGTCGTGCTCTCCACCACAGGCGACCACGCCGTGGCGACCGTCGATGACCGCTACCAGTCGTACAACATCGAGATGGTCGAGGTGACCGGCGGCGAGTTCTGGAAGCCGTACGACTCCGGGCCGGGCAAGGTCACCCGCCCGCCGATCGACCTGCACTCCGAGCGTCTGCGCAACCTCGCGCGCGGGCTCGGACCTGCCTACATCCGGGTCAGTGGATCCTGGGCGAACTCGACGTACTTCGACGCGACCGGCACCTCGGGCGGAGCGGCTCCCGCCGGCTTCGGCGGGGTCCTGACCCCGGCGCAGTGGAAGGGCGTCGGCGAGTTCGCCAGGGCCGTCGACGGCAAGGTGGTGACGTCGTTCGCGTCGAGCCCCGGGGTCCGCGATGCCACGGGCGCGTGGCAGCCCGATCAGGCTCGTGCCCTGCTCGAGTTCAGCAAGGCCAACCACGTTCCGGTCGTCGCCGCCGAGCTCTTCAACGAGCCGAGCCTCCCCATCGGCTTTCCCGCCGGCTACGACGCCGCTGCGTTCGGTCGGGACGTCGCGGCGTTCAAGAAACTGGTCGGTGAGGTGATGCCGGACCTCCGGCTCGTCGGTCCGGGAGCAGTCGAGGACGTGACCCCGATCATCGTCAAGGAGCCGTTGATCAGCGCCGAGGATCTGTTCACCGCCGCCGACGGCGGATTCGGTGTGGCGAGCTACCACTTCTACCCGAAGGTCTCGGCACGATGCGGCTCGACCGAGGGACCCGAGATCGCGTTGACCCAGGAGTTCCTGTCCCGGGTCGAAGCCGACAAGAAGTTCTACGAGGCACTGCGCGACCGGTTCGCGCCCAAAGCACCCATGTGGGTGACAGAGACGGCGCAGGCCGCTTGCGGCGGTGATCGGTGGGCATCGCAGTTCCGCGACGTCATCCGCTACGTCGACAACCTCGGCCGCCAGGCGACCGGTGACGGCGACGTCGTGTTCCACAACACCCTGGCAGCCAGCGACTACGGGCTGCTCGACGAGAACGGGTTCGTCCCCCGCCCCAACTACTGGGCTGCGGTGCTGTGGCACCGGCTGATGGGCGCGACCGTCCTGGCCGTACCGCAACACAGCCCGGTGACCGACCTGGCGGTGTATGCGCACTGCACCCCACGGTCCGCAGCGAGGGGTGTGACCTACGCGGTCATCAACTCCTCGACCACCACGACCCGAACCGTCGCGACGAAGACCGGCGCCGCCGCTGCGTACGTGCTGACCAGCGATTCGCTCGATTCCGGCTCGATCGCCCTCAACGGCTCGGTGCTGACCGCAGCAGATGACGGCACCCTTCCCGACATCAAGGCCCGGATGGTGACCGGCACGGTCGACGTCCCTCCCGCAAGCGTCGCGTTCGTGGTCGAGCGCGCCGACAACCGGGCCTGTCGCTGATCTCCGTCGCTGCAGGTCGGCCCGTACCGATGCGGTGGTGTCGCCTCGTCAACCCTTGACGTAGGAGAGCTTCTCTGCGACCAGACCGTCCCGGACCCGGAACACGTCGACCCCGCGGACGTGGCCGACGCCCCACGAGTACGTCCACCGTTGGACGACCCGGTCACCGGCACCGAAGACCTCCTCGGTCTCGAAGACGCTCGAGGAGTCGTCGAAGATCGACTGCCACGCGGCGCGGATCGCATCGCGCCCGACGTGCCGGCTCCCGTCCGGCGAAGGTCCGGTGGCGTCGAAGACGCAGTCGTCGGTCACCATAGCCAGGCACGCGTCGAGGTCGTGGGCGCCCCACGCCTCGTTGAACCGACCGACGACTGCGAGTGACTCGACATCGGCGTTCATGACGTCACCTCCTCGTTGGCTGAGCTGAACGACTTCAACGCACCACGTTTCGATCTCGTCCGTGGTGTCTGACATGCTCCGACGCAGTGTCACTTGCCGGTGACAGCGTCCACGGACACGGTAGCCATGCCGGCGATCAGCGAGCGTCGGTTGCACCCGATTCAACGGCGCCAGAGGATCAGGTGGGTGACACCGCTCGCGCTTGGGACCCGTTCGATGTTGAACCGATCCTCGAGCGCCTCGACAGGGGTGACATCGAGGAAGTGGAACGTGGTGTCCGACAGCGTGAAGGACGGACGCCGGTGAAGTGGTCGTCCAGCCCCCTGGACCCGCCCGGGTCCGTGCAGTTGACCCAGCTCGCCGTCGCTCCGGCCCAGGAGAAGAACTCGGTAGGGTTCGCGTGGCCGAAGGGGCGTTCGAGGCTCTGGCCGTCCCCGGTACCGAATCCGTCGCTCGACACCACGAAGTTCTGCACCCTCAGCAACTGCGACATCGGGTCCTGCCCCCTCGGTCGGTCAGACTGAACGCTACGACGTCGTGGGGTCACGACCGATGAATGCCATGAGCTTCGTCTGCGCGTCTGCGTCGTCGGGAACCGCCACGCGGGGACCGTACTGACCACTGGCACGGAGCACGTCGTCGAGCGGGAGCATCTGCTCGAGGTACGCCGAGCAGCGCTGCTGGTCCAAGGTGTCGTCCTGACCGGTCGCCCGTGCCAGGTCCCAGGTGTGCATGAACACGTCAGCTGTGAAGAACCGCGACACCGCCAGAGGAAGCGGGACCTCGCCGATGTGGGAGTTGCGCAGCACCTTGTCGGCGGTCGCGGGATCATCCAGCAGACGTTGGACGCCGTCGTCCAGCTCGTGCCATGCAGCCGCAGGATCGCGGATGACCTCCGAGCCCACGACGAGGTCGATCCCCGTCCCGGCCCGCAGGAACTCCGGGAACCAACCGACGAGGTGAACGACGACATCGCGGGCGGTCCACTCAGGCACGGGCGACCGGTTGTCCCACGTCGAGTCGATGTCGACACCATCGACGACGGCACCGAACCGGGCGGCGGTGGCGCGGTACTCGTCAGCCGGCGACGGGCTCATGCAACGACCCCGTCGGCGAGCATCGCATCGAGCTTCGCATACCCCTGATCGACGCCGACCTCCATCCCCGAGACCAGCCAGGCATCTCGACCCTCGAAGCTGTCGACGAGCGACTGGGCGTGCATGCGCGTGGTCCCGTCGCCGCGGTCGTCGAAGCGGAGCGTCTCGAGCGCCACGTCGTCGGGCATGCCCTCGAAGGTGAAGGTCTGCACGATCCGGGTGTCGGTGATCTGGTGGAAGCATCCGCGGAACCCGTACTCCTCACCGTCTCTGCACGCGACGTAGCGCCAGGATCCGCCGTCTCGGGCGTCCCAATCGAGGATCCGGGTGTCCATGCCGTCGGGGCCCACCCACTGGGCGAACAGCTCCGGATCGGTGTGAGCCCGCAGCAGCTGGGCGGGAGTGGCGGCGAAGTCACGCGTGATGCGGATGATCGGTAGGTCCGGATCGGCCTCGATCATGGCATCGACGATGCGGTTCGCGGTCATGAGGTTCTCCGTCTGTCGTGTGCTCGACCCTGGTGTTCAGCGCGCGTGTCCGGTCGGGTTCGCCCTGATCGCTCCTCTCACGACAGTGCCGGAGCGGCGCGTCTCTGTCGGCGCTGTCTCTGCCGACCCTGGCCCGTCAGCCGAGTCCATGTCGGCGAGGAGGCGGTCGAGTCGCTGGAACCGGTCCTCTGCCTGACCCCGGTAGCGGTCGATCCACTTGGTCATGAGGTCGAACACCTCGGCCTCGAGGTGCACCGGCCGACGGTGTGCGTCACCCGCGCGTGAAACCAGCCCCGCGACCTCCAGGACGCGCAGGTGCTTGGACACGGCCTGCTTTGATACTGCGAACGGCGCCGCGAGCTCCATCACGGTGGCATCCCCGACAGCCAGCCTGGCCACGATCTCGCGACGGGTCGGGTCCGCCAGCGCGGAGAACACCCTCGACAGGTCGTCGCTCACCAACGACTGCACCGTGAGCTCGGCCCACGGGATCCGGGCGACCATCTGCTCCCCGTCGCCGAGGATGACAACTGCATGGTTGACATCCTCGGCCTCCTCCACCAGGTTGTCAACCAGTTACTCCAGTGCCGAGAGCGGCTTCTCCGGTCGGTTGAGTCTCGGAGTGAACCGCTGCCGGGCGGCTCGCACAATCACGCAGGACCGCTGCGGTACCCAACTGCACCAGCCTGACAGTGCAGGTGATCGGCGTCGGTGGACGACAACGCCGGGATCCGGCGATAGGTTGACGGCGACCGTTCGACCACGACCGAGGAGCACTGTCATGTCCGTCCGTCGCAAGCCCAGCCTGCTCTGGAGGATCTTCGTCATCGTGGGGATGGGATCGCTGCTCGCCCTGTCGGTCAACGACGACATCTGGGAGCAGTTCGAGTCGACCGTCGGCGACACGGTGCCACGCACCCGGATCCAGGCCATCGTCGCCGCGACGTTCGGCCTCCACGTGCTCGAGGCGATGCTGGTCTGGCGCTCCGCACGACGCAACGGCGACGCCGGCCCGTTCCGCTGGGCGCTCGCGACCCTGGTGTGGGGCTTCCCGGTCGGGCGACGCCTCAAGAAGTCGCGCAAGGCCCAAGCGCTCGCCGTCGAAGCCGTCGCCATGGCTGACGAGGCCACCGCGCTCGCCGCAGCCTGACACCACACCACCTGCTACCTGGTTCTCGGGCGTCGAATCGACACATCGTGTCGATTCGACGCCCGAGATTCCGGTGGAGGGCGGGGTCAGAAGTGCCAGGGGAACCCTGACCAGTCGGGATCCCGACGTTCGAGGAACGAGTCTCGGCCTTCCGCTGCCTCGTCGGTCATGTACGCCAACCGCGTCGCCTCGCCGGCGAAGACCTGCTGGCCCACCAGCCCGTCGTCGATCAGGTTGAAGCTGTACTTCAGCATGCGCTGCGCTGTCGGCGACTTCCCCATCACCTTGCGGCCCCAGTCGAGCGCCACGCGCTCCAGGTCCCCGTGGTCGACCACCGCGTTCACCATGCCCATGCGGTGGGCGTCCTCTGCGGTGTACTCGTCGCCCAGGAAGAAGATCTCGCGGGCGAACTTCTGGCCGACCTGGCGGGCGAGGTAGGCGGAGCCGAAGCCACCGTCGAAGCTCGCGACATCCGCGTCGGTCTGCTTGAACCGGGCATGCTGGCGGCTCGCAAGGGTCAGGTCGCTCACCACGTGCAGGCTGTGGCCTCCACCCGCGGCCCATCCCGGCACCACGCAGATGACCACCTTCGGCATGAACCGGATCAACCGCTGCACCTCCAGGATGTGGAGGCGGCCGGATCGGGCAGGGTCGATCGCCGCGGCGGTCAGCCCGGGTTCACCGCTGTCGTCCTCGACGGTGTAGCGGTACCCGTCCCTGCCTCTGATCCGCTGGTCTCCGCCGGAGCAGAACGCCCACCCGCCGTCCTTCGGGGAGGGGCCGTTGCCGGTGAGCAGCACGCAGCCGACGTCCGGGCTCTGCCGAGCGTGGTCCAGCACTCGGTAGAGCTGGTCGACGGTTCGGGGTCGGAAGGCGTTGCGGACCTCGGGCCGATCGAACGCGACGCGGACGACCCCCACGTCGACGGCGCGGTGGTAGGTGATGTCGTCGAGGTCCTCGAAGCCCGCAACCGGCGCCCACGCCGCTGCGTCGAAGATCTCCGACACAGACGACGACTGGGACACGGGCTCCTCCGAGGACACGGGCTCGGTGGGCGCTGGCTCGGGGCGCGCTGGCTCAGGTCGGACGGGGTCACGGCGATCGGACATGGGCGGGAGTCTGTCAGTCGACGACCGCCGCTCAGAAGCCACCCGGAGCGCGAGGCTGTTGCATGACCGATCCGACCGCCACCGAATCGCTGCACGAGCTCATGCCTCTCGGCGCCCACCTCGAGTTCTCCGTCGTCAGCAGCAGCGCCGACGAGGTCGTGCTGAGCGCTCCATGGGCGCCGGAGCACTGCACCGCCGGCGGCATCCTCCACGGCGGCTTCCTGATGGCGCTCGCCGATGCGGCCGGGGCGCTGTGCGCGGTGAAGAACCTGCCGCCGGACACGTGGACATCGACCATCGAGTCGAAGACGAACATGATGCGACCCGTCCCGTCCGGCACGGTGACGGCGCGGAGCACTCCTGTCCACGTCGGCCGGACCACCATCGTCGTGCAGACCGACATCACCCGTGAGGACGGCAAGCTCGCCGCACGCACCACCCAGACCCAGGCCGTCCTCCCCGCACGCTGAGGGCCGGCAGGACCAGCTCTCAGTCCTCGGGTGCGATCGACGCGAACGCCCGCGCGCGGTCGAGTTGCGCTGCACGAGACGCCGGGTCGGCGGAGCCCACCAGCACGTAGTCCGCATCCAGGCCCGGGCGGAGCTCACCGCTGCCGTCGAGCATCCACGGCTGGGCCAGTCGTCTCGGGACCCGGACACGCTCGGGTCGTTCGTAGGTGCCGAACACGTGATCCCACAACGAGGTGGTGACGCCGTGGTTCGCACGCGGGTGGCCGAAGTGGTGGTGGAAGTGGTGTCGACGGAGCCAGGTCGAGTAGCGGCCCCGAGGTCCACGCAGGTGCGCCACGGCGTGCTGGTGCTCGTAGCCGGCGTAGCCGACGCACCAGCCCAGCCCGAGCGCCAACCCGGGCAGTCCGAGCAGGAGCCATCCGAGCGGCGCCCACAGCAACGCAGCGACGACGATCACGCCGGCCCAGCTGAGCAGGGTCGTGTTCGAGAAGGACCATCCCGAGCCGACGTGGTGCTCGAGGTGCTCTCGACTCATGATCCCGCGACCGTTCAGCGCATGCATCGCGAATCGGTGCAGCAGGTATTCGGCGAGGGTCCACAGCGCGGCACCCGCGAGGAGGGTGACTGCGATGCTCACAGCGGCACGCACGAGGGATCCTCCTGTCGAATCGGTCCGGGAGCGATCATCGTTCGGGCCATTCCTCGGCCACGGCTCGGGCCGCCGCCAGCTCCTGCGGGTCAGCACCCCAGCCGACGAGCAGCGCCGCGGTGATCTCCCGGCCGAGGAGGGCCCCGGTCATCGGCAGGCCGACCACCAGCCCGTCGGTGAGGAGCGCTCCGTTGAGCGCGACGACCCACGAGATCGTCCGGACGAGGTCGCCGTCGGCGAGCTCACCGATCGGGTCGACTGCTGCAGCGGCGCGATCGAGCGCACCGACCACGACCGCATCGGCGAGGAGTCGCTGCGGCTCGCGCAGCACCGCCATCGCCGCGCCGACGACGGCGCCGAGGTCCTCGGCGTCCTGGCCGCCGTCGGTGACGAGGAGGCGCTGTTGGAGTTGGAACTCCCGCGGGTGGCGGATCGGAGCGGCGAGGAACGTCTCACCGAACGCCCAGAGACGGGCGAGGGCACCGACGGAGGGTGCCACGTCCTCGGCGATGCGTGCGTCCCAGTCGGCGACCGCTTCGGCGGCGACCGAGCCGAGCGCCACGAGCGCCCTGGTCTGCAGGGCCGACACCAGCGAGCTGCGTGACGGGAAGTACGTGTACAGCGAGGCAGTGGCGTAGTCCGCGGCCTCGGCGAGCGCCGCCATGGTCAAGCCCTCGATGCCGTGGGTCTCGACGAGGTCGGCCGCCAGGTCGAGCAGGTGGTCGCGGCGCGCCTCGCGCTTGCGGGTCCTGCGATCCGACGCGACCGGTGCAGGGTCGGAGCTGATCGATGCGACGACGTTTTCCGATGGCACGTCGGAAAACGTCGCGCCGTCACCCACGTCCTGTCAAGCGTCCGTTCAGGCAGGAGCCGCCCGGGATCCTCGAACCAAGCGGCCGGGTCGAGCACCGGTGGGC
>JAFDWA010000300.1 GCA_018268735.1 Actinomycetota bacterium
CCCGGGTGGATCCAGCGGCGGTGAGGCGGTCTGCGTGGCGACCGGGATGAGCCCGCTCGGAATCGGGACGGACCTCGGTGGATCGGTGCGGATCCCGGCTGGCGCGTGCGGTGTGGTGTCGCTCAAGCCGACATTGGGCCGGGTTGCCGATGTGTCGGTCGTCGCGCCTCCTCCGACTCGTGGCATCGCCTGCATGGACTCGACCGGACCGATCGCGCGCTCGGTGGCCGACCTTCGTGTGGCGTTCGACGTGCTGCGGCAACCGAGTGATCGCGACCCCCGCTACCGCGCTGTCGGTCTCGGCGGTGAGTCGGTGCTGTCGACGCTGTTCTCGATCGTCGTTCCGGACGGCACGCACCCGGAGATCGCGGCAGCGGTCATGTCCGCCGCACGCGCGCTCGAGGGTGCCGGGTGGACCCGGAGCGACGAGGTCCCACCGGACCTCGGCGAGGCGTTCGAGGCCTGGCTCGCGGTGATCGGCCACGACGTCGTCGAGTCCCTGCCCGTGCTCGGTCAGGTGTGTGGCGAGCAGGCGTTGCGGTTCCTCGAGATCATGACCGCCGTCATCCCGACCATCGACGATGCCGCATTCGACGAGCTCATCGGCCCGCGCCGCTCTGCGCTGGTCGAGCGATGGGCGCGCTTCCAGGACACGGTGCCTCTCGTCGTGACCCCCGTGCTGACGCAGCCGACGTTTGCACCAGGGCTCGATCTCGTCGACCCGATGGCAGTGACGCAGAGCGTGGCATGCATCCCCCCGGTCAACTACCTCGGCCTCCCGGCGGCCGCGGTCCCGATCGGCACCGTCGACGGCATCCCGGTCGGCGCCCAGTTGATCGGTCCGGCCTGGCGCGAGGACGTGTGCCTCGCCGCCGCCGAGGCGATCGAGCAGGCGATCGGCAAGGTGCGTCCCATCGACCCGCGCTGAACCCCCTGCGGACCAACATCGCTCGCGGCATGTTCGACCACGCCGACGACCCCCGCATGGACGCAGCGATCACCCGGCTCGTCACCCGCACGGGCGGTGCGATTCGAGACCTCGCGAAGCTCGAGGCGGGTCCCGACCTCACAGCAGCGCGTCCACTCGGGAGCTGACTGGCACGGGGAGTCGAAAGCGATGCGACGGGACCGACGTGTGCGCCCCCGGCAGGATTCGAACCTGCGACCGTCGGATTAGAAGTCCGCTGCTCTGTCCAGCTGAGCTACGGGGGCGGGCGCCGAGAGCCTCCGAGGGCCGCATCGGGCTACGGCTCGGCGGGCAGCACCGTATATGCTCGCCGTCCTTGTCACGGTGGGTACGCCGACGGTGGCGAGGACACGCAGTGCCATGGTGGCCGTAGCTCAGCCCGGTTAGAGCGCCAGGTTGTGGCCCTGGAGGTCGGGGGTTCAAGTCCCCTCGGTCACCCGCCGCGACGGGCGGACGCGGTTCCGGCCGCTACCGCCCGGTCGCTACAATCCAGCTCTGCCGGGTCCGCCCGGCGGAGTACGTGCGCCTCTAGCTCAATTGGCAGAGCATCGGACTCTTAATCCGCTGGTTCCGGGTTCGAGTCCCGGGGGGCGTACTCCGAGGGGTCGGACCCATGTGGTCCGGCCCCTTGCGCTTCCACGCCTGATCCGGCTGCCGGTCACCGGCCACGCAACGATGCGTACACCGCGTCGATGAGCGCACGGTTCCTGCTGCTCTGCCATCGCGGCACGACGTGGTTCATGACGTAGCCGAAGGCGATGCCGTCGACCGGATCGGCGAAGCCGAGCGATCCGCCGGTGCCGAAGTGCCCGAACGCGCCGGGGTTGGGGCCGAGCGGCCGTCTGGCCGTCGTCGTGGTGAACCCGAGGCCGTAGGAGAGGTCGTCGTCGAGGATCGGGCAGCGACCGGTGGCCTGGACCGACACGGCCTCGTCACGCAGCTCCTCCGACAGGAGGCGATCCGCGTCGAGAAGTGCGTCGTAGATCCGGGCGACGCCGTTCGCGGAGCCGTGGCCACTCGTCGATCCGAGCTGCAGGGACCGCCACCGTCGCGTGTTCACGAGACCGACCGACGAGTACCCCGGAGGGTTGAAGTGCGCCAGCGCGTTGAGGAGGTGGATGCCGTCGAGATGTTCGAGGTCGAACGGAGGGATCGCGAAGGCCGGGTCCCAGATCGTCGTCGCGCACCGATGCTGCTCCCGCTCCGGCACCCCGAACCACACATCGGCGCCGAGCGACCCGGCCACGGCGGCGAGCGCCTCGCCGGGCATGGCACCGCTGATCCGGTGGACGAGCTCGCCGACGAGGTGCCCGAACGTGTTGACGTGGTAGGCGAGCTGCTCCCCCGGCGGCCACCACGGCTCGGTCGCCGCGAGCGCACCGGTCATGGCCTCCCAGTCGAAGAGCTCGTCGTCGGTCAGGCGAGGTCGGATCGCCGGCACCCCGGCGCGATGGGTGAGGACGTGGCGCAACGTCACGCCCGACTTGCCGCCGCACGCGAACTCCGGCCAGGACGACGCGACGCGATCGTCGAGGCCGACCGATCCTCCATCGACGAGGCGCAGCAGCAGGACCGACAGCAGCGCCTTGCCCACCGAGTAGAAGTCCGTGATCGTGTCCACGCTCCACGGCTGCGTCCGGGACCGGTCCATCCAACCGCCGACCAGGTCGACGACCACCGTCCCCCGATGGATCACGCAGACGGCGCCACCCAGCTCCCCTCTGTCGGCGAAGTTCTCCACGAACGCTGCGCGGACCGCCGAGAATCGCTCGTCGCAGATCCCCTCGACGGGTGCCCGGCCGGCGTCCTCCACGGATGGCTCAGGCCGCAGCGCGCAGGACCCGCTGGTTCCAGGGGTTCGCAGCCAGCACCGAGTGCAGTCGAGGCAGCGTGGTCCGTGCCAGCAGCCGAGCGCTCCGAACCGCCCGCAGCTCTGCCGCGTTGAGCTTCGGCACGTCGAGGAGCCGACGCATCCGGGCAGGGAGGAGCTCGGCGGTGACCCAGTTGATCGGGATGAACGACTGGTCGGGGATCCAGCGCAGGCCAGGGCGCATGAGGACCTTCGTGATCTCGCGGGAGTCGTCGGTCGGCTCGAGGGCTGCGAACTTCTCGGACATGTAGGTCCTGAACGCGTCGAGGTCCCGGGG
>JAFDWA010000301.1 GCA_018268735.1 Actinomycetota bacterium
CGAGTCGAACAGCAGGACGTGGTACGGCGTCGTCTGCTCGTGCGGGGCGGGGAAGGACTGCAGGACGACCAGCCGCCGTCGGTGTCCCTCTGCGCTCGGCACGGTCCGCTCCCTCCCGTCGTGGTGTCCGCGGACGGACCCGACCGGGGAGGATCCGCAGGACGACAGGGTATCCTCGGCCCCATGGATCCCCGCACGTCGAGCCCGGGCGCGCGCCGTTGATCCCGTCCGTCGGTGACGGCCCAGCTCCCCTCCTGACCGATGCGATCGTAGATCCGGTGGGGCAGGAGCGGTGGACCCGGTGGACCGCGGTGCTCGCGCAGGTCTCGGTCGTCGTCGCCGCGTTCGACCACGAGTTCGCACGGGGGATCAGCCTCCCACTCGTGCTCTTCGTGGTGCTGGCGCCGGTGTGGTGGCCGGCGGTGCGACGATACGAGCTCGCCGTGTGGATCGTGGCCCTGTCCGGTGCGGCGATGGCATGGGGTGCGGGCCTGGCCGTGCTCACCTCGGCGGATCGTGCCGTGGACGTCGGCAACGCCCTGACCTTCACCGGGGTCCTCGTCGCGGGCATCGCGACGATCGTGTTCGTCCTGTGGGCTCGAACGTTCGTCCCGGTGACGAGGATCGCGCTGCTGTACGGATTGGGGATGCTGGCGAAGACCATCGCCTTCGGCGGCTCGACGTGGAAGTTCGACCTGTCGGTGCCGGTCACGCTGATCACGTTGGGAATCGCCGGCCGGTTCGCCAGCCGGCTGCTCCCCGCGGCGCTCATGCTGGTCCTCGGCGGGATCGGTGCGATGAAGGACAGCCGCTCCTACGTCGCGCTCTGCGTGCTCGCGGCCCTTCTCACCGTGTGGCAGATCGTCACCGACCGCGGCGAGGCCACCGAGGACGGATCGGACCAGGGTGGTGCCGCCTCAGCGGCCGGGCCCCGACGATGGTCCCCGGCGCTCCTGCTGGCAGCGGTCGGCATCGTGGTCTACCTGGTGATGTCGGCGATGCTGACCTCGGGCCTGCTCGGAGCGGAGCTCCAGCAGCGGTCGGTCGAGCAGGTCCAGTCGTCGGGCTCGCTGATCGCCGGTGGCCGACCGGAGTGGTCCGCCACGAGAGAGCTCGTCCGCCTGCGTCCCGGTGGCTACGGGCTCGGCGTGGTGCCCGCTTGGGCCGACCTCCAGGCTGGTCGGGCCGGGTTCGCCGCCATCCACGTCGACGGCAGCGGATACGTCGAGAACTACATGTTCGGTGGTGCCTTCGAGCTGCACTCGGGCATGTCGGACCTGTGGGTGAACTGCGGGCTCGCGGGGGTCGCGCTCGGCGCCTTCGTCATCTACTGCCTGATCCGCAACCTCTCGACGATGCTCGCGCTCCGTCGTGCGGACACCGTCGTCATCTTCTTCACGACCGTGGCGCTCTGGTCGATGCTGTTCGGTCCGATCTTCACCGACTGGCAGATGATCTGCCTGGCGCTCGCGATGTCGATGGTGCCGATGGGCGCGGTCGTGCGCGGGCGCCGGGGTTCCACATGAGCTCCGAGGCGGACGAGTCGCCGACGGACGACTCCGTCGGCGGTCGATCCACCGGGAGCGGCGGCGGCGACAGCGCGACTCCGTCCGCGTGGCGCAGCGTCGTGCGCAGCGCCGGCACCCGTGTCCTCGTGCTGCCGCTCAGCGCCGTGCTGGGCATCCTGATCACCCGCGTCATCGTGGGCAGCTACGGCAAGGACGCCTTCGCCCAGTACGGACTGCTGGTCGCGATCGGCGCGCTGCTGCCGTTCGCCGACCTCGGCATGTCCGCCGCGATCATGAACGCCGTCGGGGGGTCCGCTGATCCGAGCAGTGATCCGCATGTCCGGCGGGTGCTGATCACGAGCATCCGCGTCCTGATCTGCTCCGGGACCGCGATCGTGGGGGCTTCGGTGCTCATCAGCCTGTTCGGCCTGTGGCCGTGGCTGCTCGGTGACGGCCTGATGCCCGGGAGCGGCCCGGTCGCGGCCGGACTGTGCCTGGCGCTGATCGGCATCACCCTGCCCGTGGCGTTCGGGCAGCGGGTCCTGACCGGACTCCACAAGAACCACGTCATGATCGCCCTCAACGCGCTGCAGTCCCCGATCGTGTTCGGCGTCCTGGTGCTCGCAGCGGTGACGGGGATGAGCTGGGGCGGCACGCTGGCACCGGTGGTCGCCTACGCAGCGACGTTGCTGCTCAGCGTGCTCGCCGTCGTGTTCGCGGCCCGGTGGATCAGACCGCAGATCGGTGCAGCGCTCCGCGCCGTTCCGCGTGTCCGCAGCGAGCGGGGGACCAAGGTGTCCGACGTCGCCTGGCCGATGCTGATCCAGGCCGTCGCGCTGCCGGTCGCCATGCAGTCGGACCGCCTGGTGCTCAGCCACGTCGCCGGTCCGTCGGATCTGGCGACCTACAACCTCTCGGCGCAGATGTTCCTGCCGGTCTGGCAGGTCATCACGTCGGCAGGCGCCGCGCTGTGGCCCATCTTCGCCCGGGCCCGGTCCCGGCGGGCGAGCCACGAGAGCTCACCGGTGCCGATCGCCATGGGGTTCGCTGGCGCGGCCGGCGCGGCCTGCATCGTCATCGGCGTGGCATCGCCGTGGCTCGCCCGTCTCGCCTCGGGTGGCCAGATCACCGTGCCCCTCAGCATGGTCGTGTGCTTCACCGTCTACCTCGTCTGCCAGGGAGTGCAGTACCCCTTGGGCACGTTCCTGACCGACGCCGAAGGGCTCCGCTACCAGGCAGTGCTGATCGTCATGATGGTCCCGTGCAACCTGGCGCTGTCGATCGTGCTGGCGTCGCGGTTCGGTGCTCCCGGCCCGGTCATCGGTTCGGCCGTGAGCGCGGCGGTGTTCCAAGCCACCGGCAACTACGTGCTGGTCCGCCGCCGCCTCGCTGCATCGCGACGCGCCGCGGCCCGGATCGAGGTGTCGAGCTCCTCCGCGTAGCGATCGTGGCTGTGGCGGACGGCCGCGGCGCCCGCGTCGTCGAGCGCCTCCAGTCGGACCCGGTCCCAGTCCGCTGTCAGCTCGCCGACAGCGTCGGCGACGCCGGTCGGATCGTCGACCGGAACGACCCGGGCGCTGCGGTAGCCCTCGATGGCCTC
>JAFDWA010000302.1 GCA_018268735.1 Actinomycetota bacterium
GCCTCGGTGCTCGCCTGGGCCGAGGAGATCGCCGGGCCGACGGGGCTGCGGGCCCGGCCGGCGAAGATGAGCGTCGAGCTGCACCCGCCGATCGACGAGGACAAGGGGACCGTGCTGCGCCACCTCGCCGCATCGCACACCGGTCCGGTCCTGTTCACCGGCGACGACGTCGGGGACCTGCCCGCCCTCGACGAGCTCGCCCAACTCGAGCGCCGTGGCCGGACGGTCCTCGCCGTCGCGGTCGACAGCGACGAGGCGCCGCCGGAGCTCACGAGCCGGGCCGACGTGCTCGTCGGTGGCCCGTCCGAGGTCGCCGAGCTGGTCCGCTCACTCGCGTCCTGAGGATCGCAACGAGTCGAGCTGGTCCGCCAGCCAGTCGCCCGGCGTGCGAGCGAGCGCCGACCGACGCAGCAGCCCGGCCTGTGCAGCTCGCGCATCGGGATCGCGGTCGAGCGCCGCCTCGAGCGCGTCGGCGGTTCCCTCGACGTCGAACGGAGAGATCCCGTCGGCGCCACCGAGCAGCTCGGACCACGCCCCGGCCTCGGTCGACAACACGAGCTGTCCGTCGCGCTCGTTGAGCATCGGCCCCTCCTTCGCCACGAGGTTGAGCCCGTCGCGGACCGGGTTGACCAACAGGACGTCGTAGCGGCGCAGCGCGGCGACCGATCTCGGATAGTCGTCATCGGTGAACAGCTCGACAGGCGTCCAGGTCCCGTCCCCCCATCGTCGGTTGACCGCGCCAGCAGCGGCGAGGACCTCGTCGCGGTAGCGGGCGTAGGCGGGCACCCCGGGTCGCGACGGATAGCAGCAGGCGACGAACACGACCCTCCCACGCCAGTCGACGCGGCGTTCGAGCAGGCGATCGAACGCGTGGAAGCCCCGGACGATGTTCTTCGAGAGCTCCATCCGGTCGACCCGAACGACGAGCGAGCGATCCCCGGCGATCAGGTCGAGCTCGGCCAGCGCGGTGTCGCAGGCCGGGCTGTCGGCGGTGCGGCGGAGCTCGTCGAGGTCGCTGTTCAGGGTCGCGTCGAACACGTGGGCCCGATCCGGGCTGGTCGTCGAACCCCAGCGGTGCTGCACGTCGAGGAAGTTCCTCGCCCACGTCGGTGTGTGGAAGCCGCATGCGTGGTGTGCGGCGAGCGCGTCGAGCATCTCGCGGCGTTGGTCCGGCGGCAGGACCCGGAGCCCGTCCGGCCCGGCGAAGGGGGTGTGGTGGAAGTGCACGAGCGACAGGTCGGGACGGGCCGCCCGCACCGTCGGCGCGAGCAGCGTCAAGTGGTAGTCCTGCACGAGCACGGCAGCGCCGTCCGGCGCGTGTGCGATGACCGCTGCGGCGAACCGCTGGTTGACCGACCGGTAGGCATCCCACGCGGCGTGCCACTCGGCGTCGAGCTCCGGCTCCCTCGTCAGGTCGTAGAGGCCGTGGTGCACGAACCACAGCGTCTGGTTCGCGATCACGTCGTAGTAGCGGTCGAACTCGTCGGGGTCGATGTCGAGGAGGTGCACCGGCTGGGAGGTCGCCTCGGGGAGGCCCTCGGCGGCGGCGCGGCGATCGGCGTCGGAGAGGGCCGCGGAGATCCACGTCACGCGCCCCTCGTCCATCAAGGGTGCGAGCCCCGACACGAGTCCGCCGCCGCCACGGCGGGCGACGAGGTCCCCGTCCTCGTCGCGGTAGGTCAACGGGCCACGGTTGGACACGATGACGACTGGTCGATCCGACATCTCCACCTCGCCAACCCTACGGGGCATCCGGACGCGTCCATCCTGTCGGTCCAGCACTGCTGCCCGGGTCGAGTCGGCGTCCTGGTCGGATCCCCTGGCGGGGGACCTATCCTGCGCGGTCGTGCGGATCGTGGTCGCGCCCGACAAGTTCCGCGGCACGGTCACCGCGACCGAGTGCGCGAACGCCATCGCCGCGCCGCTGCGCGCCCGTGGCCACGAGGTGATCGTGCGTCCGATGGCTGACGGAGGGGAAGGGACGCTCGTCGCGCTGGGCGGCGCGAACCGCCGCACCGTGGTCAGCGGACCGCTCGGCGATCCCGTCGAGGCCGGGTGGAGGTTGTCGGCGGGCAGCGCCGTGATCGAGATGGCTGCGGCGTCGGGCCTCTCCATCGTCGGCGGGGCGGACGGCAACGACGCGGTTGCGGCGTCGACCCACGGGACCGGTGAGCTCATCGCCGCGGCCCTGGACCTCGGGGCGAGCGACATCGTGGTGGGGGTGGGGGGTTCGGCGACCACCGACGGAGGACTCGGCGCCCTGCGGGCGGTGTATCCCGTGCACCGACTCCGCGGCGTGCGGTTGACCGTCGCCTGCGACGTGCGCACGACCTTCGTCGACGCCGCGTCGGTCTTCGCTCCCCAGAAGGGTGCGAGCCCCGCCCAGGTGCAACTGCTCGGGCGTCGACTGGAGCGGCTGGTGCAGGCCTACCTCGACGAGTACGGCGTCGACGTGTCGACGATGACCGGTTCGGGCGCCGGGGGCGGACTCGCCGGGGGTCTCGCCTGTGTCGGAGGTGAGCTCGTCGAGGGCTTCGACCTCGTCGCGGAACGGCTCGACCTCGATGCCGACGTCGAGCGAGCCGATCTCGTGATCACCGGAGAGGGGCTGCTCGACGCAGAGTCCTTCGACGGCAAGGTCGTCGGCGGTGTCGTCGACATGGCCCGTCACTTCGGTGTGCCGGTCGTCGCTGTCGTCGGCGAGAGCTTCGACGGGGCAGACGATCGTGTTCCCACCCTGTCGCTCACCGGTCGATTCGGACGCGAGCGCGCGATCGCCGACACCGTCGCGCTCCTGTCCGAGGCTGCAACCGAACTGGTGGGGCTCGCTCAGACCGGGTCGTAGCGGATCGCGTCGTCCATCTCGAGCGGACCGGCTGCGCCGGCGAGGACGGCGTGGCGGACGTTGAGGAAGTCGGCTGCCGAGCGCACGTCGTGCACTCGGATCAGGTCGTCGTCGCGGAGGTCGACCGCGGCGAGCGCACCGAGCGTCCCGGCATCGCGCTCACGCGGGATGCGACCGGTCAGCACGCCGACGAAGTCCTTGCGCGACAGCGCCCACAGCACCCGTTGGATCCCGAGCTCGGCTCGGAG
>JAFDWA010000303.1 GCA_018268735.1 Actinomycetota bacterium
GGTGTCGTCGGTTCCTGGACGCAACCACAGCTCGACGTGGCCGGCGCCGGCGAGGACGAGCGGGGACTCGACGGGGGCCGTCTCGTAGGAGGCAGTGCACCCGTGCGGGAAGCGGGTCCACCCGACAGGGACGTCGATCCCAGCGAACCGGTTCATGTCGGCGAGCAGTTCCTTGGAGTACGCCTCCTCGCCGGCGTCGGGGTCATCGAGGTAGCGATCGGCGCCCTCCGCCTCGGGAGCGACGTCCACGAGGGAGCCGTCGGGCGCCAGGTACCAACGCCGCGGAGCGACCCGTTCCGGCGGGAAGGTGTGGGCTGCGGCCTCGAAGCGGTGCGCTGTCGCACCGGGTGTCTCGTGGCCGGCCCCGTTCTCGAACAGCAGGCGGACCCGCGGCTCGGACCGGTACTGCTCCAGCGCCGCGTCGAAGTCGTCACCGTGCTGTGCGAAGCGGTCCGGCTCCAGCTCCGGGCTGAACCCGAACACCGCAGCGAACTGGGCCGGCGCGAACATCCGGATCATCTCGTGGACCTTCGGCACCCGGCGCGCGACGTGGAAGCTCAGGAACTCGAACCATCGAAGGATGACCATCGGGCTGTAGCCGTCGGGATGGTGGCCGTTGAAGAGGGTGAAGCGCTGCTCCGGGCTCCCGGTGAAGTCCTCCAGCATCAGGGCGAAGCGACTGCCGGTCTGCTCGTCCTGCCACGCGCCGGTCAGGTAGACGGGCACCTCGATGCGCCCCACCAGCGAGGAGAGGTTCCTGCTCCGCTGCAGCTCCTGGTAGGTCGTCGACGCCCGGCCGAACTGCTCGAAGTCCGGGTTCTGGCTCCGCAGCCGCTGGTTCGCCCGCGCGACCTCGTCGCCTGCGTCGACGCGGCGACGGTCCCATGCCTGACCACCGGCTGCGACCTGGGCGTCACGGGCCGCGATCCACGCCCTGGTGAATCCGGAGTTGTAGATGCCGCCGGGCCACTGCTGACGCCACGGGTCGTCGATCACCGACATCGGCGTGATGCAGGCGAGCGACGGAGGTCGGGTCGCCGCGACGTAGAGCTGGGTGATGCCCGGGTAGCTGAGGCCCACCATGCCGACCTTGCCGTGCAGCACCCAGGGTTGGCGGGCGACGGTCTCCACGACGTCGTAGCCGTCGGCCGCCTGCGCTGCGCTGAACAGGTCGAACACGCCGCCGGAGCAGCCGGTGCCCCGCATGTTCACGCCGACTGCGGCGAAGCCCATGAGGTTCGCGAGGAGGGTTCCGGGCTGCGGCTCGTCGGGATCCGATGGTGTGTAGCCGGAGTACTCGACGACCGTCGGCCACGGTGGAGGACCGTAGAGGTCCTCGTTGGGGAACCGGACCATCACCGACAGCTCGACCCCGTCGCGCATGGTCGTGTAGCCGTAGCCCTCGGGCAGGTCTCTGTCGTAGAAGGAGGCATCGGCGACGTCGCCCACACCCATGACGACGACGTGGCGTCCGTTCACCGTGTAGGGGCCGGGCGCGAGCGGTCGACCGTCAGCGACGAGGGCCGAGAGCGCAGCGGGGGACTCGACGAGCAGCGCTTTTGCCGGAGCGAAGGCGAGGTGCGCGTTGCCGGAGGCATCGGCGACCAGCGTGACAACGGGGTCGCCGTCGCCGGTGCGCACCTCGAGCCGCTCCCCCGGTCCTGCGTCGGTCACCGTGAGCGTCTCGACCCCACCGCTGATCCGCATCGTCTTCGCTCCCTCTGTGCGTCGTCGTCGAGGTGTCACCGGCGATCGGAGCCGCCAGGCCACGCAGCTGTGGATCTCAGAGGGACTCGATGAGCCGCTCGACTCGCTCGTCGTGCGCCTTGAACGGGTCCTTGCACAGCACCGTCCGCTGCGCCTGGTCGTTGAGCTTCAGGTGGACCCAGTCGACCGTGTAGTCCCGCTTGCGCTCCTTCGCTCGGCGGATGAACTCGCCACGCAACCTCGCTCGCGTGGTCTGCGGCGGGGTGTCGACCGCCTCGTCGATGTCGGCATCGGTGACGATCCGCTCGACGAGACCGGCACGCTGCAGCTTGTAGAACACCGACCGGCCACGGCTGATGTCGTGGTACTGCAGGTCGACCAGCGCGACGCGTGGGTGCGACATGGGGAGGTCGTGGCGGTGACGGTAGGCCTCGATCAGGTTGTGCTTCGTCACCCAGTCGATCTCGCGGTCGAGGCTCAGCGGATCGCGCTGCAGTCCGGTCACGACGTGCTCCCACATGTCGAGCGCCTGCTTCTCCTGAGGGTTGAGGTCGTGGTTGTCCGCGTAGCGCAGCGCCCGGTTCAGGTACTCGGATTGGATGTCGAGCGCCGATGCCTCCCGGCCGTTCGCGAGGCGGACCCTCCGGGTGCAGGTGATGTCGTGCGCGATCTCGCGGATCGCCCGGATCGGGTTCTCGAGGGTCATGTCGCGCAGCACGACGGTCGGGTCCTCGAGCATCCGCAGCAGCAACGCCGCGGCACCGACCTTGAGGTAGGTCGCGTACTCGCTCATGTTCGAGTCGCCGACGATCACGTGCAGCCGCCGGTAGCGGTCGGAGTCGGCGTGCGGCTCGTCCCGGGTGTTGATGATCGGACGCGAGCGGGTCGTCGCGGAGCTGACGCCCTCCCAGATGTGCTCGGCGCGCTGGGACATCGAGAACTGGGCGCCCCGAGCGGTCTGCATGACCTTGCCGGCACCCGCGTACACCTGGCGGCTCACGAGGAACGGGATGAGGACCTCGGTGTAGTGGCTGAGGTCGTCGTGACGGCTCGTCAGGTAGTTCTCGTGGCATCCGTAGCTGTTGCCCGCCGAGTCGGTGTTGTTGCGGAACAGGTAGATGTCGCCGCGGATGCCCTCCTCCGCGAGCCGTTGCTCCGCGGACTCGAGGAGCTGCTCGAGGATGCGCTCACCCGCCTTGTCGTGGGCGACGAGGTCGGTCAGGGAGTCGCACTCGGGTGTCGCGTACTCGGGGTGGGAGCCGACGTCGAGGTACAGACGTGCGCCGTTCGCGAGGAACACGTTGGAGGACCGACCCCAGGACACGACGCGACGGAACAGGTAGCGCGCGACTTCGTC
>JAFDWA010000304.1 GCA_018268735.1 Actinomycetota bacterium
GCACGTCGGACGATCGCGAACGCCGTGTCCAGCAGCGGGACCCCGAGGATGAACAGCGGGATCACGAGCGGAGCGAAGAAGAACCAGGCCTGACCCGAGAAGGGGTCGTCGGACTGGCCGCCCACGGCGATCGTGGAGGCGGCGAGCAGGAGGCCGAGCAGCAACGCCCCGCTGTCGCCCATGAAGATGCTCGCCGGGTTCACGTTGTAGGGCAGGAACCCGATGCACGCCCCGGCGGTCACGATCGCGATGAGCGGACCGATGTTCGACGGGTCGAGCACCCCGACGTCGAGCAGCCGCCATCCGTACATGAAGAAGGCGAACGAGGCGATGGCGACGATGCCCGCAGCAAGCCCGTCGAGGCCGTCGATCAGGTTGACGGCGTTGGCCATGCCCACGACCCACAGCACCGACACCAGCGCGGACAGGTCCGGGGGCAGCACGGTGAAGCCGAGGAACGGGACGCGGAAGTAGATGATCGTCAGGCCCACGAGGGTCAGCACCGAGCCCGACAGGACCATCCCGGCGAGCTTGGCCGGGGGCGACACGTCCCGGATGTCGTCGACGAGCCCGGTGCCGAACATGACCGCAGCGGCGACGAGGACGCCGATCAGGTTGGACGGGGTCTCGAAGATGGCGTGCATCCCGGGCAGGAACGCCGCCGTGGCGAACCCGGCGAGCAGCCCGATGAGCAGCGCAGCGCCGCCGAGCAGCGGCGTGGCCTCGGCGTGGACGCTCCGGTCCGTCGGGTGCGCCATCGCCCCGGTCCGCTTCGACAGGGCACGGAGCCAGGGCACCGATCCCGCGGTGGCGCCCACCGAGACCACCATCACGATCAGGTAGTCGCGCACCGGCCAACCCTACTGCCGGCCGGAGCCACCCCCCGGACCGACGATCCACGAGGAGACCTCGCAGCGGCCGCACGCCGAGGCTGCAGCCCAGTGGAGCAGGGAGGTTGCATGTGCTACAACGCTCCACGAAGGAATGCGACGCCGGTGAACCGGTTCGAGGTGCTCCTTGCGGCGGTGGGAAGGTCCGCCCGGCCTCGAACGACAGCCGACGGCTGGAGGGATGATGCAGCCGGAGTGGGGCAACGCCTCGCCAGGGCAGGGAGCTCAGCGCTCGGATCCGCGCGTGCCGACGACCCTCGCCCGTGCCGACCTCACCTTCGATCCGCACCTCCGCACCACGCCGGGGACCGTCACCCGCGGGCGATCGTCCCAGCGGCCGTCGCGGTCGGTCCTCACCCGGCACGTCAAGGTGCTGCTCGTCATCGCCGACCTCGTGGTGACGATCCTCGGGATGGCAGCCGCGACCTGGATCGTGATCCGAGTCGAGCACCTCGACTCCGCACCCGTGGGTGCGCTCCGCACCGCCCTCCTGTCGTTGCCCATCTGGCCGATCCTGTTCGCTCACCAGGGCCTGTACCACGCACGACGGGTCGCCCGGCGCCTCGAGGAGGTCCGACGGATCGTGAACTCGGTCCTCGCCGGCCTCCTGGTGCTGGCAGGCATCTCGGTGCTCCTCGGCGAACCGCTGTCACGTGGATGGCTGGTGGCGGTCGCGATCTCCGTCACCGTCGCGTTGATCGGTGAGCGCGAGCTGGTTCGCCGGGCCATCTACGCGATCCGGTCACGCGGGGTGATGACCAGGCGGGTCGTCATCGTCGGCAACAACGAGGAGGCGGTCGACGTCGCAGCGTCGCTCGCAGAGCACCCCGAGCTCGGCTACGAGGTGGTCGGGTTCGCCGCTGATGTCGCCGGCGGCCCGGTGATCGACCTGCGCGACGGCCACGACCTCGGCCCGTACCTCGGGGCCACCTCGGACATCCTCGAGGTGCTGGAATCCACCGGTGCCACCGGCGTCATCATCGCGACCACCGGGATCGACCAGGGTCGAGCGAACCGCCTGATCCGCGACCTCACACGAGATGGCCACTTCGCCGAGCTCACCTCGGCGATGCGCGACATCTCCTCGAGCCGGATCTCCGTCAGGCCACTGGGCGCGTATCCGATCCTCTGCGTCGAGCCCGTCGCCCAGCTGAGCTGGCGGCGACTCGCCAAGCGGGCGTTCGACGTCGCGGCAGCGTCGATCCTGCTCATCCTGACCACGCCCATCCTCCTCGTGGCCGCCGTGCTCATCCGAGCGACGTCCGGACCCGGCGTGCTGTTCCGCCAGCAGCGCGTGGGCAAGGACGGACGGCTGTTCCGCCTCTACAAGCTGCGCACGATGGTGCCCGACGCCGAAGCGCTGCTCGCCGAGCTCCGTCACCGCAACGAAGCCGCCGGACCGATGTTCAAGATGTCCGACGATCCACGGGTGACCCGGGTCGGACGCTTCCTCCGAGCGACGTCCATCGACGAGCTCCCGCAGCTGCTCAACGTCATCGTCGGCGACATGAGCCTCGTCGGTCCTCGACCGGCGCTGCCCGAAGAAGCAAGCCACTGGGACGAGCACCTCCGCGAACGGCTCCGCGTGCAGCCCGGCATCACCGGGATGTGGCAGGTCAGCGGTCGCTACACGGCATCGATCGAGACCTACGCCCGCCTCGACCTGTACTACGTCGACAACTGGTCGCTCGTGACCGATCTGGCGATCCTCGCACGCACCGTGGTCGTCGTGCTGTTCCGCCACGGCGGCGCTTGAGCGACGCCTGCGCTGCGACGGACCCGGCGTCCAGTCCGCTCAGGTGTAGACGGGGAACCTCCCGCACAGCAACCGGACCTCGTCGCGCACCGCTGCGATCTCGGTGGTGTCGGTCGTGTCGCGAAGCACGCGGGTGATCAGCTCGGCGATCTGCTCCATCTCCGGCTCGCGCATGCCCTGGGTGGTGACCGACGGGGTGCCGATGCGCAGCCCGGAGGTCACGAACGGCGAGCGAGGGTCGTCGGGCACGGTGTTCTTGTTGAGCGTGATGCCCGCGTCGTCGAGCGCGTTCTGCGCCACCTTGCCGGTCAGCTCGTCGTCGAACGCTCGCAGGTCGATCAGCATCAGGTGGTTCTCCGTCCCACCCGACACCAGCCGGAACCCACGCTCGCCCAACCC
>JAFDWA010000305.1 GCA_018268735.1 Actinomycetota bacterium
GACATCACGGTGTCACCCGGTTGCTTGTGGACGGAATCGGACTCCCCGGTGAGGAGCGCCTCGTTGATCTCGAGCCCGGTGCCGCTGACCACCTCGCCGTCGACGACGACCTGGCCGCCCGGGGCGAGGACCAGGAGGTCGTCCGCGACCACCTCCTCGACCGCGACCTCGGAGGTGGCGCCGTCACGCACGACGGTCGCGTGCGGGGTGTTGAGCACCGCGAGTCGGTCGAGCGCGGCCCGTGCACGCAGCTCCTGGATCGTGCCGATCAGCGAGTTGGCGACGATCACGCCGCCGAAGAGCATGTCGGGCCCGACGCCCTCAGCGATCACGACGAGCAGCAGCAGCGTGCCGACGATCGCGTTGACCGGCGTCAGGACGTTCGCCCGGAGGATCTGCGCAGTGGTCCGCGACGGGTCGTCGGGCACCCGGTTGACCCGCCCGTCGGCGACGCGCGCCGCGACCTCCGCCGAGGTGAGCCCCCCCTCACGGGTCACCGATGCTGCAACGGCCTCCGACATGCCGGCGGAGGCTACCGGTGACACACGGCTACCGTTCGGCCGTGCCCACCGCCCCGTCGCGACACTCCCACACGGGTCATCGACCGGAGGACCACCGCATCGGTCGGTCCGGCTGGCTGCGGGCGATGGTGCTCGGAGCGAACGACGGGCTGCTGTCGACCGGAGCGCTGCTGCTCGGCGTCGACGGCGCCGGCGCATCGAACGAGGCGCTCGTCACCGCGGGCGTCGCAGCGCTCGTCGCCGGGGCGCTGTCCATGGCGCTCGGCGAGTACGTGTCGGTCAGCTCCCAGCGCGACGTCGAGCAGGCCGACCGCGACATGGAGGCGATCGAGATCGAACGCAACCCGGAGGCCGAGACCCGCGAGCTCCGCTCGATCTACCGGGACCGTGGCCTGTCGCCGGAGCTGGCGGCCCAGGTCGCCGACGAGTTGATGGCGCACGACCCGCTCGGCGCCCACCTGCGCGACGAGCTCGGGCTGACCCACGAGCAGCGGGCGCGACCGGTGCAGGCGGCGCTCAGCTCCGGGGCAGCGTTCGCAGTCGGCGCCCTCGTCCCCCTGCTGGTCGCCGTGTTCCTGGATGGCAGCATCGTGGCGATAGCCGCTGCCACGATCATCGGCATGGTGACCCTCGGCTGCATCTCAGCAGCCCTCGGTGGCGCTTCCATCTTGCGGGGTGCAGCCCGGGTCGGCATCGGTGGGTCGATCGCCCTTGCGGCCACCTACGTCATCGGCTCGATGTTCGGCACAGCCGCTGGGTGACCGAAACGCGGAGCGGCGACCCCCGGAGGGGTCGCCGCTCGACGCAGGGGGGTCCTTCGGGCGTGGCCCGCTGGGGCTCAGCAGCCGGTGCCGGCCCAGGCGGAACGTCCGCCGTTGGAGTAGAGCCACAGCGCGACCGCATCCTGCACCCACCACGGGGCGGCAGCGGCACGTGCGTAGCCGGGGTAGCCGGCGCGGACCGAGACGTTGCGCCACGTGCTCGTGAGGAACTGGTAGGCGCCGGAGGCGGAGCTCGACGGGTTCTGGGCGTTGTAGTCACCGCGGGACTCGTGGTTGCGGACGCAGGCGAGGAAGGGGTGGTTCTGCACGGCGCGACGGTGGGCGTCGAGCGCCTGGTTCACCGCGTCGGTCTGGCGCGCGATCTCGGTCGCGTCGATCTGGCCGTCCCCGTTGAAGTCGGGGACCCACTGCGACACGGGGAGGTTGCAGCCGCTCAGCAGGAAGAGGGCGACCACGGCACCGGCCATCGCACCGATCCGTCGCGCGCGACGGGACCTGACGGCCGGTGCCCCGGGACTGCTCGTGTCACCGGGCCGGGGAGCGCCGGATCGTCGTGCCCGATGGACGGCAACGGTGTCGTGTCCGGGCTCGGAACAGGTGGTCGTGGTGGAGTTCATCGGGTCCCTCCGAAGGGTCCGTGGTACCGGCTCGCATGCCGGGATCGTCACGAACGTGTGACGACAGCGAGACAGTATGACGGAAATGAGCCCGATTCGTAATATCGCGTCATGCAACTGTGACATGGACCACACGAGGCCGACGGATGCCGTCCGTCGGCCAGCGGGGGGTTACCGTGGGTCACCTTTTCGTCCCGACGGCCCCGGCCCCCCATCGAAAGGCCCCCCGTGAGCGCCGAACGACTCCCCCACGGCCGGATCAACCCGCGCACGTCGATCCCCTTCTTCGTCGTCCACCTCCTGCCCCTCCTGGCGATCTTCACCGGCGTGACGTGGACCGCGGTGATCCTCTGCCTCGTGACCTACTGGGGCCGGATGTTCTTCATCACCGCTGGATACCACCGGTACTTCTCGCACCGCTCCTACCGGACCAGCCGGGCGTTCCAGTTCGTCCTCGCCGCAGGGGGGCTCACCTGCGCGCAGAAGGGACCGCTGTGGTGGGCCGGCCACCACCGCGACCACCACCGGTTCTCGGACACCGTCGACGACCCCCACACCCCCCGAAAGGGGTTCTGGTGGAGCCACGTCGGCTGGATCCTCAGCGACGAGACCTCTGCGCAGCCGGAAGGATCGATGAAGGACTTCGACCGCTACCCGGAGATCGTGTGGCTGTCACGCCACGACTGGATCGGTCCCTGGACGCTCGCGATCGCATGCTTCCTGATCGGAGGCTGGTCCGGCCTCGTGCTCGGGTTCTTCCTCTCGACGGTGCTGCTGTGGCACTCGACGTTCATGATCAACTCGCTGGCGCACGTCTTCGGCAGCCGGCGCTTCGAGACCACCGACACCAGCCGCAACAACTTCGGACTCGCGATCCTCACCATGGGCGAGGGCTGGCACAACAACCACCATCGACACCAGCACGTGGCCCGACAGGGACTGCGCTGGTACGAGATCGACCTGACCTGGTACGTGCTGGTCCTGCTCGAGAAGCTGCACGTCATCTGGGGGGTGCGACGCCCACGACGCGACGCTGACGTCACCGGTGGGGGCGACGGCGCGACAGCACCCGGCTCGCCCGCAGACCAGGAGGCGATCGACGCGCGGGGAGAACAGGCGACGAT
>JAFDWA010000306.1 GCA_018268735.1 Actinomycetota bacterium
ACACCGATGCCTTCCGCCGGATGTCGATCCGGGCGTACACCGACCGCGACTCTGTCGCCTACCTCGTGTGGAACCGATGCACCGGGGGCGAGGCCGACCCCGGATGCCAGGGCACCAAGGCAGTCCGGCTGAGGGCGGGCTGGCGCACCTACGACTTCGACATGACCGGTGCGGGTGACCTCGACAGCTACACCGACAGCGGGTTGCCGACCTCGGTCGCCGGCGCCTCCTGGATGGGGGCGCCCGTGTACCAGTTGTCGCTGCAGCCGTCGGTCTCCGGCCAGAGCGGCATCCACGGACTGATCGACTTCGTGAGGATCTACCAGCCTGGCGTCGCCGTGCAGACCATGTCGGTGTCCGGAACCGGAACCCGGGAGCTCTGGTACGACACCGATTCGGATCCGTCGAACAACGGCACGCTGGCCGGACAGGGCGAGAGCGCCGGGTTCCTCATGTACAGCGCGCCGGGGAGTGCCGCGGTCGACCTGGGTCGCCTGCCGCCGGGGTCCTACCGGATCGTCAACGCCCAGGGGACCAACCGGTTGGCGCCCTCGTCACCGTTCAGCATCGATCCGGCGCCGCGACCGGTCGTCGTGAAGCCCGACATCGCGGGTGAGGGTGACTGGGCTGCGGAGATCCGCGGCGACGCGTTCGACTTCCAGAACGCCGGCGACATCTTCCGGATGTTCGATGGTGGGCCGTCCAACCGGAACTCCGACGTCGGCCTGATCAACGGCGTCCTCGCGATGACCTCGGCCGGGCGCTGGGACGACCCGCAGCTCTACCTGACCGATGCTGCGTGGCACAACCCCGTCCTCGATGCCGAGGAGTGGAACCGCATCAGCTGGCGCATGGCGTACCAGGGTTCGTGGGGCACCGATCCGGTGGCCGGCGAAGGGCTCGACTTCCGCTTCTGCTGGCAGAACCTCGCCGGTGCGCACTCGTGCAGCCTCGATGTCTTCCCGAAGCTCGGCTGGACGGACTACGCAGTGGACCTCAGGACACCGGACCCGGTCGCGATCGAGGCGCCCGGGTACTCGAGGATCGGATTCGGCGGGCCGAACAGCCGCTTCGTGCAGCTGTTCCGGATGGACCCACACGAGGACCCGGGCTACCGAGCCTGGTTCCTGGATCACGTCAGGATCGCCCACACCGACCGGATGCCGGTCAACGGCACGTTCGCCATCACGTTCCGTGACGACGGCTGGAAGCCTGGGACCACTGCCGAGGTGTTCGTGGACGCGGGCCCCCAGCCAGGCTTGGGAGATTCCATCGTGTCGGGACTCCCGGTGCACCAGGGTGACAACGTCGTGAACTGGGCGGGCTTCGGCTACGGCCCCGGCGAGTACACCGTCCGCGTCCGGCTGACCGATGCCCGAGGCGTCCAGCGATGGTCGGAGTCGACCGGTCCGGTCGAGATCCCCGATCCCGTCCGCTGGAAGCCGTACGGATCCCTCGACGCAGTGACCGCACGTGGTCGGTCCATCCAGGCCGCAGGGTGGGCCGTCGATCCCGATTCGGTTCGGGCGGCGATACCGGTCCACCTGTACGTCGACGGTGTCGGTCACGACCTGGGTCCGTCGGGTGCGCCACGCGGCGACCTCGGTGCTGCCCGGACCGACCTCGGTCCGTACCACGGCTGGACGGCGAGCATCCCCGCTGCCCCGGGGACCCACAGCGTCTGCGCCTTCGGCATCAACATCGGACATGGCTCGAACACCCTGCTCGGATGCCGATCCGTGGTCGTCAAGTGATCTTCTGATCCATCCCGGCTCGTGGCGATGGCGGGGCGCGACCCGGCCCGCTGTTACGTTGCCGTGCGATGTCGAGTTGGTCTGCGGCTGCCAAGCGGGTGCACCCGGCGTGGATCTTCCCGATCGTCGTCGGCGTCCTCTTCATCGTGCTGACAGCGACCGGGCTCAACGGAAGCTCCATCGGTGCGTTGACCGCAGGGTCCAAGCACGGCTCGGGGATCATCGCTGGGATTCCACGGCAGGTTCGCAGCGACGAGTTCCTCGTGCGGACGCCGATCGTCGCCGGCCAGGCCGAACGCGGCTTCCCTGCGGAGGTGAGGTCCGGGGTCGGCCAGCACGACATGACCGTCCTCGTGGACGTGCCGACGACGAACTGGTCGATGTTGTTCCGACCGCACGAGTGGGGGTACCTGCTGCTCCCACTCGACCACGCCTTCGCCTTCGACTGGTGGGGGCTCAGCGCTGTCCTCCTGCTCGGCTCCTACGGCTTCCTGCTCGTCATCACGCGCCGCCCCTTGTGGTCATCCGTCGGAGCAGTCGCGTTCTGGGCCTCTCCGTTCTTCGCCTGGTGGTACCTCGCGCTCAGCCTGGCGGTGGTCGGCTACGGACTCGGCGGTGCGGCGCTGCTGCTCGCGTCGTTCCGACCTGGGCTGTCGGCCAGGCTCCGCTGGAGCCTCGTCGCCGGCTCGGCCTTCGCCCTGAGCTGCTTCGCGTTGACCTTCTACCCGCCGTTCCAGGTGCCGGTCGCCATCGTGATCGCAGCGGTCGTCGTCGGCTGGACCTGGCAGCTCGTCGCCCGTGGCGCTGCATCGTGGCGGTCGATCCTGGTGAACACCGCGGTCGCTGGCGGCGCGACCGCCGTCGTCGCCGGGCTCTACGTGTTGACGCGGCTGGACACGCTGTCGGCGATCATGAACACGACCTATCCGGGTGACCGTCGAGTGGACGGTGGAGGTGCTTCGCCCGCCTACCTCGCGTCGGCGTGGTTCGGCTTCAAGTACGTGCAGGATCCGACAGCGATGCGCGGCCGGGTCCTCCCGAACGAGTCGGAGGCCTCCTCGTTCCTTCTCCTGGGCGTGTTCCTCCTTCCGGCACTGCCGTTGTTGTGGGGTCGGATCACGTCGAGCAGCGCCCGGCTGCGGGGAGCGCTGATCGGTGCGCTGGTCGGCACGGCCCTGATCGCCGTGCACATGTACGTCAGCCTTCCGGGGTTGGTCGCCCGGATCACCCTGCTCGACCGGGTGCCGCCGCAGCGCGCGGTGATCGGGCTCGGGCTCGGCGCG
>JAFDWA010000307.1 GCA_018268735.1 Actinomycetota bacterium
GTCCCGAACGTAGCTCAGCGTCGGCTGCCGTGCTCGGGATCGAGTGCCCCGTGCTCCGCGAGGAAGTGCCGGGTGGAGACGAGGTCGGTGTGGCGGTGTGCTCGGAGCCCGGCGGCGCGCGCCCCGTCGACGTTGGTGGCGAGGTCGTCGACGAACAACGTCGCGCCGGGGTCGGTGCCGAGCGAGCTGCACACGATCCGGAAGACCGCGGGGTCCGGCTTCGCGATCCCGATCTCTGCGGTGTTGAAGATCACGTCGAACTCGTCGTGGAGGTCGAGGACGTGCAGGTCACGACGCAGCCGCGTCGTCCCGTTCGACAGCAGCGCGACCTTCGTCGCGCGGCGGGTTTCACGCAGGAGTCCCAGCATCTCGACGTCGACGCGGCCGACGTTGAGCTCCCACTCGTCGAGCGCTCCGAGGACGTCCGGGCCGTGCTCGGCGACCACGCGGGCCCTGATCGCCGACATCCACTGCGGATGGGTCAGCCGTCCGGTCACGGCTGCGTGGCCGAGCTCGTCGGAGAACGCGACCGACAGGATCGTGCGAGGCGACAGGCCGTAGGCCTCCTCGACCTCGTCGAGGTCCTCGTCGTTCCACTGTCGGATCACGCCGTCGAGGTCGAAGATCACCGTCGGTGCCGGGTCCATCGTCAGGCGCCGAGCGATCGCAGGCCGGAGAGCACCTCGGGCAGTGCACCGAGGAGCGCGTCGACGTCGTCGTCGGTGCTCGACCAGCCGACGGAGATCCGAAGCGACCGGTGCGCGTCGACGCCCATCGCAGCGAGCACCGGGGACGGCTCGAGGGACTCCGACGAGCACGAGGAGCCGGAGTGCACCGCGACGCCGACCCGGTCGAGGCCCAAGAGGACCGGCTGGGGCTCCACTCCGTCGAACGTGAGGCACACGAGGTGGGGGAGTGCGCCCTCCGCTGGAGCGCCCACCACCTCGATGCCGGGCTCGGACGCGGCCCAGTCCCGGACGCGACCGGTCAGGCGACGTCGCTGAGCGGCGTCGCCGGGGAGCGAGCCACCCGCCTCGCGCAGCGCCGCGGCGAACGCGAGCGCCCCGATCACGTCCTCTGTGCCGGCGCGGCGTGCACGCTCCTGATCCCCGCCGACGAGGAGGGGCGGGATCCGCACGCCGCGGCGCACGAGCAGCGCCCCTGTGCCGATCGGCGCGCCGAACTTGTGCCCCGACACCGACACGAGGTCGGCGCCCACCTCGGAGAACGCGAACGGCACCTGGCCGATCGCCTGAGCTGCGTCGACGTGCACCAGCACACCCCGCTCGCGGCAGCCGGCGACGACCTCGGCGACGGGTTGGAGGGTGGCGACCTCGTGGTTGCCCCACTGCACGTGGACCAGCGCCGTGTCGTCCCGGACGGCGCCCAGGAGCTCCTCCGGGTCGACGCGACCGGTGGCGTCGACGCCGACGACCGTCGCCGGTCCGCGGGCGGCCCACTCGCGCACAGCGGAGTGCTCGACGGCGCACAGCACGACGTGGGCGCCGACTCCCTGGTCCTCGCCACGGGCCCGCGCCCCGAAGGTCGCCGCAGCGATGGACTCGGTGGCACCCGAGGTGAGCACGACCTCCCTGGAGCGTGCGCCCAGCTCGTCGGCCACGACCTCCCGCGCCTGCTCGAGCGCGCCGCGCGCGGCCATGCCCTCGCTGTGGATGCGACCGGGGTCGCCGAACGGCTCGTCGAGCGCCGCGCGGATCGCATCCGCTGCACCAGGGCGGATCGGTGACGTCGAGGCGTGGTCGAGGTAGGCGCGTCGCACCGTCGTCGTCCCGTCCCTGCCGAGGCGATCAGTCGTCGACGGTCGTGACGCAGTGGGTGTCCCCGCCGGGGACCGAGGACATGAGCTCGACGTCGGTCTCGCCGTAGAGCGTCACGAGCATCCCCTTGACCATGCCGCGGTCGACCGCGCAGATCACCGGGTGCTCGACGACGGCGTCGCCGAAGGGGCAGTGGTCGGTCACGATCCGCAGGGCGTTGCCCTCGTCCTCCGCATGTGCGGCGAAGCCGTGGGCCGAGAGCGCGTCGGCGACGGTGTGCAGCGCCGTGCGGAACGAACGGGTGCCCGAGTCGCCCATCGCGGTGGCCATCGCCCGCCCGTATCGCTCGCCGACCTCCTCGGCGAGCGCGGACGCCCGCTCGGGACCCAGCTCGGCGAGTGCTCGTCCGAGCAGCTCCACGAGCACGTCGTCATGTCGGACCGCGACGTCGAGGGGGACCTCGTCGGAGGTGGTCCCGTGGCGGTCGGTCGTGCGGTAGTGCTTGGACGGCCGTCCGGCACCGCCGACGGGACGCAGCGCCGTGGTCTCCAGGTGGCCGCCGGCGGTGAGCTTGTCGAGGTGGTGGCGGGCCACGTTGGCGTGCAGCGAGAATCGCTCGGCGACCTCCGACGCGGTCACCCCGTCCGCTCCCTCCGGCGTCGTCGAGCGGGAGTGGACGAAGAGGAAGATCTCCCGTCGGGTCGGATCGCCGAAGGCCGACGTGATCGCTGTGACGGCCGACGCGAACTCGGTCGGGCTCAGCGTGGTCATGGCCTCAGCGTACAAGCGCGCCGTGCTCGGCGACCGGGCCCCTCGCCGGGCCCCTCGCCGGGCCCCTCGCCGGGCTCGGGGCGCCACGGCGCCGGTGGCTGCGCCGTGGCTTGGCGTTTTCGACCGGCGGCGGCGAAGCTCGGGGCATGGCTGTGAGCTCAGAAGGTGTCATCGACGCGCTGCGACCTGTGCAGGACCCGGAGCTGCGCCGCTCGATCGTGGAGCTCGACATGGTCCGTGACGTGGCCGTCGACGGGACGACGGTCGCGCTGACCGTGGCGTTGACCACGCCCACGTCGCCGTTCCGCAACGAGATCGAGCGGCGCGTCACGGCCGCGGTCGCCGCGCTCGACGGCGTCGAGCAGGTGGCGCTCGAGCTCACGACGATGACCGACGAGGAGCGCGCCGCGCTGCGACGTCGGCTGCACGGCGACCCGTCGTCGACCGCCGGGTCACAGCCGACCCACGGTCACTCGGAGGG
>JAFDWA010000308.1 GCA_018268735.1 Actinomycetota bacterium
TCAGCGCCTCGCAGCCCGCCTCGACGTAGCGATGGGCGAGGTCGTCGGGCTCGACGACCATCAGGTGGGCCTCGAAGGGGACGTCGACGAGGGGGCGACACGCAGCGATGACGTCCGGTCCGATCGTGAGGTTCGGCACGAACACGCCGTCCATCACGTCCCACTGGATGCGGTCGACGCCCGCCTTCTCGAGTGCCTGGCACTCCTCGCCGAGACGTGCGAAGTCCGCCGGCAGCACCGAGGGGACGATCTGGATCTGCGGAGTGGACATCGACGGACTCGTTCCGGGTGGCGGGTGCTGGGACCGCGGGGATCGTATCGGTCGTAGCGTTGGGCCATGGATCGAGCGGCGGACGACACCCCCACCTCCGGCGCCGCAGCGGATCGGCCCGGACGACTCGTGGTGGAGGTCGAGCGACTCGTCGTCGGCGGTGTAGGACTCGCTCACGAACCCTCCGGTCGCGTCACGATGGTCGACGGCGCGCTGCCGGGCGAGCGGGTCCGGGTGCAGCTCACATCGGAGCGACAGCGGATGTCGACGTCGTCGATCCTGGAGGTGGTGGAGCCCGCTCCGACGCGGGTCGAGCCGCGATGCCCCGAGGTCGCCCGCGGCTGCGGTGGGTGCGACCTGCAGCACGTCGAGCCGTCCGCGCAACCCGTGCTCAAGGCAGCGATCCTCAGGGACGCGCTCGACCGGTCGATCCGCCGCGGCGACGTCGAGGAGGTCGCGGTCGCCGTCGGGCCGTCCAGCGCGCCGTGGCGCTACCGCAGCACCATCCGCTGCGCCCTCGACGGGGATCGCGTCGCCTTCCACGAGCGGCGCTCGGAGGGCGTCCTCGCAGTGACGGACTGCCTCGTCGCGCACGACCTGCTGGCGGAGGTGATCCGCGACGGCCGCTTCCCGGACGCGGCGGAGGTCACGATCAGAGCCGGTGTCCGGACCGGCGAGCGCCTCGTGGTCGTCACCCCTGCGGTGGCTGCGGGAACCGTGGTGCCCGACGGTGTGCGGCTCGTCGGCTCCGACGAACTGGGTCGCGGTCGCCGAGCCTGGTACCACGAGGAGGTCGACGGCCACCGGTTCCGCATCTCGGCGCTGTCGTTCTTCCAATCCGGCGTGGGCGGCGCCGAGGTGCTCGTGGACGCGGTGCGACGGGCCGCAGGCCCGGTCGCACCGGCGGACCGGTTCGTCGACCTGTACGGCGGAGTCGGCCTCTTCTCCGAGATGCTCGGCGCGGTCGAACCGGTGCTGGTGGAGCGATCGGCGTCCTCGGCGGCCGACGCGAGGGTCAACCTCGCCGACGCCGGCGCTCGGGTGGTGCGCAGCGCTGTCGAGCGCTGGCGTCCGTCCCGCGCCGACGTCGTCGTCGCTGATCCGGCCCGGGCAGGTCTCGGGCGTGACGGCGTGCGTGCGGTTGCTGGGACCGGTGCCCGACGGGTCGTGCTCGTCAGCTGCGACGTGGCATCGCTCGTCCGAGACCTGGGGCTCCTGACCGCTGCCGGATACAAGGCGAACGGGATCGAGGTGGTCGACCTGTTCCCGAACACGCACCACGTCGAGGCGGTCACAGTGCTCGACCGCCGATGACCGCCCGACGGTGGGGTCGAACGACAGCGCTCGTGTTGGGGATGTCGCTGGTCGCCGCCGGCTGCGGCGGACCGGACCGCGGTCGCGGTGATGGGCCCTCTGCGGCCGCCACCCGCCAGGCGACCGTCCCCCCGGGGTGCGGATCGGCCCGGATGCCGACACGACTCGTCCCCGACGTGCTCGACGAGCGGCCGCACGACCCGACCGCGTTCACCGAGGGCCTGGTGGTCCTCGACGGCGTGCTCTACGAGAGCACGGGGCTCGAGGGGGCATCGTCGGTGCGGGCCGTCGATCCCACCACGGGATCGGTCCTGCGACAGCTGCCGCTCGATCCGACGTCGTTCGGAGAGGGGCTCACCGACGTCGGCGATGACCGGCTCGTGCAGCTCACGTGGAAGGAGGGCCTTGCGATCGTGTGGGACCGCTCGACCCTGCACCGCCGGGGCGAGCACCGCTACCGGGGCGAGGGGTGGGGGATCACCACGCTCGACGACGGCCGCCTGGTGATGAGCGACGGGTCATCCACCCTCACGATCCGCGACCCTGCGGACTTCTCGATCCTCGACCGATGGACGGTGACGCGTGCGGACGGTCCTGTCGACCAGCTCAACGAGCTCGATTGGGACGGGACCCACTTGTGGGCGAACCGGTGGCAGACCGATGAGATCGTGCGGATCGACCTTCGCTGCCATCGTGTCGATGCCGTCGTCGACGCGTCGGTGCTCCGCCAGCGGGCTGCCGCGGTCGCCACAGCGCCGATCGACGTGTTGAACGGCATCGCGCACGAACCGGGAAGCGACCGGTTCCTGGTCACGGGGAAGGACTGGCCGCGCATGTTCGAGGTGCGGTTCGTCGCTGCCGGGTCCGGGTCGACGACGTCTCGGTGACGGGGCTGCTGTCGAGGTGCGTGCTGCCGGGAGGCTTGCAGTCGACGTCGCGCCGGGTACATTGCGCGAACGGGCAGTCCAAGGGACGGGGGGTTCCAGATGTCCAACTCGGTGCTCGAGCCGGCGCCCGGCGCGCTGTACAGCCGCGACACGGTCTCGTGGGATGTCAACCGTCGGTGGTTCCCGCTGATCGGTGGACCGAGAGCCGCGATCCTCCAGGTCTGCGATCCCAGGGTCGCGGCAGGGGTGGCCGACCACAGCGCGTTCCGCACCAACCCGATCGGTCGGCTGGACCACACCCTCGATGCGATGCTCACGATCTCGTTCGCGTCGCCGGAGCGGCGCGACGCGATGCTGCGACAGCTCCGCGGGATCCACGCTCGTGTCCGCGGGACCACCGCCGATGGCGAGCGGTACCGGGCGAACGACCCCGAGCTGCAGTACTGGGTGCTCGCGACGCTGATCGACACCACCTTCGAGGTCGAACGACGCTACGTGGGTGAGATGCGCCGAGCGGACCGCGAGCGCTTCTTCGACGAGTCCCGGTCGATGG
>JAFDWA010000309.1 GCA_018268735.1 Actinomycetota bacterium
TAGGTCGGCTCGCGGCCCTCGGCGCGGGCAGCTCGCAGCTCGGCCATGTCGTCGCTGCGGTTGACGAACGTCTGGAAGATCAGCTCGTCCTCCATCGACGCCCGCACCGCCGGTCGGGACAGGTGCGAGATCACCCGGCGCGCCATCTTCACCGTCACCGCCGGTGCAGCGGCGATCTTCTCCGCCATCTCCATCGCGGTCGAGTCGAGCTCGTCGCGTGCGACGACCCGCGAGATGATCCCGTGGGTGAGTGCCTCCTGGGCGGAGAGTCGCCGGCCGGTGAGGACCATGTCGCTCACCAGGCCGTGGCCGCACATCTCGTAGAGGACCGACACGCCGCCGGTGTCGGGGATCACGCCGTGGCCGACCTCGGGGAGCATGAAGCGGGCGTCGTCGCTCGCGATGCGGATGTCGCACAGCAACGCCCGTTGGAACGACCCTCCGAGCGCCCACCCGTGGATCGCGACGATGACCGGCGCCTCGAGCTCCCAGAGCTGCTGGATGCCGCGGATGCCACGGGTCATCAGCTCGTGATGCGTCATGTCGGTGTTGTTGATCCCGATCGATCCGACATCACGACCCGACGACCACGACGGGCCCTCGCCGCGCCACACGACGGCACGTACCTCGGGACGCACGCGCAGCTCGGCGAGGATGTCGAACAGCGTGGCGTCCATGGCGTCGTCGAACGCGTTGTGCTTGTCGGGATGGTCGTTGGTGATGACGGCGATCGGCCCGTCGACGGTGAGCTTGACCCGGTCGTCGCGTTGCATGGACCCGGACGCTAACCGCCGGTCGACGACGGGAGCACGAAGCCGACGATCGCCCCACCGCCGGCTCGGTCCGCGACGAAGACGCGCCCGCCGTGACGTTCGACGATCTCACGGACGATCGACAGGCCGAGACCCGAACCCGGACGGCTGCGGGCGGTGTCGGAGCGGTGGAACCGCTCGAACACCAGCGCACGCTCATCCGGTGGGATCCCCGGACCGCGGTCGGCCACCTCGACCCTGGTCCCTTCGCAGGTCACGTCGATCGGTCCGCCGGTGTCGTCGAACTTGAGGGCGTTCTCCACGAGGTTCCCGACCGCCCTCTCCAACGCGATCGGACGTCCGTCGAGGACGAGCGCTGTGTCGCGGTGCACGACCACCGGACGACCCGAGCGTTGCCGGGCACGCTCGGCGACGCGCTCCACGAGGTCGCCCAGATCGACCGGCACCTCGGGCTCGTCACCGCGTCGGTCGGTCGCCACCTCGACCACCTCGTCGACGAGGCGTGCGAGCTCCTGCGTCTCGCTGTCGATGTCGTCGAGCACCCGATCACGCACCGCCGGGTCGACCACATCGCCCCGTCGGAGCGTGAAGACGTTGGTGCGAAGGCTCGTCAGCGGCGTCCGCAGCTCGTGCCCAACGTCCTGCACCAGCCGCTGCTGGTCGTCCCGGGAGCGGGCGAGGCTCGACAGCATGTCCTGGAACGCGGCGCCGAGCCGACCGGTCTCATCCCGCCCCGCCACCGGCACCTCGACATCGAGCGAACGCGTGCTGCGCACCTGCTCCGCCACCCCGGTCAAGCGGACGAGGCGGCGAGTCAACCCTCTGGCGAGAAGCATCCCCAGCGCCGCGGCCACGCCCACGACGACGACGGAGGCGATGACGATCCTGCGCCGGAGCCCGGAGAGGACCTGATCGGTCTCCACGAGGCTGCGGGCGACCTGCACCGCGCCGCTGCCGTTGCGCAACGGCACGGTGATCATGCGGACCGGGCCGCCGTCGGTCGCGACGTCGCGGACGAGAGCGTCGCCCCCACCGGTGGCGAGCTCCCGGTCGGCGTCGCTGATCGGGAGCTGCGCCCCGGTGAGCGGGAACACGTCGCCCGCGCCGTCGAGGACCTGGACCATCACGTCGCTGCGGCCACGGAAAGAGCGCCCGCTCGGCACGAACCGGTCCGCGCCGCCGGGTCGCTGCAGCTGCAGCACCGCGTCGCGCAGCGAGGAGTCCACCTCTCCGGTCAGCTCCGATCGGGTGATGCGGTAGCTGAAGATCCCGATCGCGGCGGTGGCGAGCACCGAGATGCCCACGAGCGCCAGCACGAACTTCGTCCGCAGGTTCACCGATCCGACGACCTACTGCTCTCGGAGGGTGTAGCCGACGCCCCGGACGGTCTGGATCAGCTTGACGTCGTCGTCGCCGTCGACCTTGCGACGCAGGTAGCTGATGTAGACCGCGAGGTTCTTCGAGTCGGGTCCGAAGTCGTATCCCCAGATCTCCTCGTAGATCCGCGTGCGGTCCAACACGATGCCGCTGTTGAACATCAGCAGCTCGAGGAGGTCGAACTCCGTCTTCGACAGCTCGACCTCGCGATCGGCCCGCCAGACCCGGCGTGCAGCAGGGTCGAGGCGGAGGTCGGCCACCTGCAGCACCGGTGGAACCTGGACGCCGTCCCCAGGTCGGCTCCGGCGGAGCAGCGCCCGGACCCTGGCGAGCAGCTCTTCGGGATCGAACGGCTTCGGCAGGTAGTCATCGGCCCCTGCGTCGAGTCCGGCGACGCGGTCCGACGTCTCGGTCCGTGCCGTCAACATCAGGATCGGGACGCGGTTGCCCTCGGCGCGCAGCAGTCGGCACACGGTGAGCCCGTCGACCGACGGCATCATCAGGTCCAGGACGACGAGGTCGACCTCCGAGGAGCCGATCGCCTCCAGCACCGCGGCACCGTCGGGAACTGCAGCGACCATGTGGCCCTCGAGGCCCAGCAGGCGCTCGAGGGACTCACGGATCGCACGATCGTCGTCGGCGATCAGGATGCGGCCCGGCGCGGTGGTTGCTCCGGTGCCGTGAAGGGCAGCCTGATTCCGCACTCGGGACCTCCGTGCTCGTGACGCCGTCGCCACCAACGGTACGGCGCAGCGGGCCGTCCGGATGCACCGGTACCGTCGTCTCCTGTGGAACCAGACGGCCGGCCGCCAGCGTCACGACTGCGTGGCACCAGCGTGCTCGCGGCGCCGTTGGCGCTCCTCGCGGTCATGAT
>JAFDWA010000030.1 GCA_018268735.1 Actinomycetota bacterium
CGCCGACGATGCCGGTGACCGGGCCTTCGAGCAGGCTGGAGGTCTCCGCTGCTCCGATGTGGTAGCCCGCGTCGTACATCGACACCGCGAGGACGAGGAAGATCCCAGCCCACACGTCACCCGCGGTGAGCAGCACGACGGTCGCCGACGGCAGGGTCGGGAGCAGGACCGCGATGGCCAACGCCGCGGCATCGCTCGGCGTCAGCTCGACCAGCGACGTCCTGGAGGCAGCTGCGACGATCGCCAGCGCGATCCCCACGAGCAGCAGGATGCCACCTGCGAAGCCGACGCCGAGCGCCGCCGCAGCGGGCGTGAGGACGGTCAACACCACCACCGACGCGACGACCACGCCCGGCGGGCGTCGCCCGGTCGCCGATCGATCCCCCGGCGCGCCCCACCACGCCACGACGATCTCGCGCGCTGCCACAGCCGACGTCATGCCCCAGAGGACGGCCGTCGGCCAGCGACCGGCGGTGACCGCGGCGAGCGCGACGAAGAACCACAGGATCCCGAGCCGCACGGTCGGACCGGTCGTCGCCGGACGCGGCGACATGCGGGCGATCCAGCTCGGGGAGTGACCCGGGCCGGTCTGCTCGCTGTGCGGCACGGCACCAGCACGGGTCCTGGAGCGGACCACGACGCGGTCAGCCACCTGACACCGGAGGAAGGATCGCGACCTCGTCGTCCTCGCCGAGGCGGTCCCCTGCCGTCGCCGGCTCGCCGTTCACCCAGATCCGACAGGAGTCGAGCACGGAGGCGAACGGCTCCCCGAACCGCACCCGGGCCACCACCAGGACCTCGCCGACCGTTGCGCCACCGAGCTCCAGCGACGCCGTCCCCGCGGCCTCCCGGGCCTGGGCGAAGAGGCGGACCACCGGCACCGGACGAGACTACTCGCGCCCCCCGGAACGACCCGTGTCCCGCGACGGCTACCTTCCACCACGATGACGCAGCTGCTCGTGATCCGCCACGGCCAGTCCGAGTGGAACGCTGACGGACGCTGGCAGGGACAGGCCGATCCCCCGCTCACCGAGCTCGGCCGCGAGCAGGCTCGCCGCGCGGCGCGCGCGCTCGGAGCGATCGACGCGCTGTTCGCCTCGCCGCTCGGACGTGCCGCGACCACCGCCGCGATCCTGAGCGAGGAGCTCGGCGTCGGTCCGGTGGTCACGATGCCGGGCCTGATGGAGCGCCATGCCGGCGAGTGGCAGGGCCTGACGCGGATCGAGATCGAGGAGTCGTTCCCCGGTCACCTCGACGCCGGCCGACGACCATCGGGTTGGGAACCCGACGCGGAGGTCGAGACCAGGGTCATGTCGGCGTTCGACGCGATCCACCGTGACCACCCCTACGGCACGGTCGTCGCGATCGCCCACGCCGGGGTGATCTTCGCCGCCGAATCCGCGTTCGACGTCGGCTGGGAGCGCCTGGCCAACCTCGGCGGACGATGGTTCGCCCACAGCGACGGCGGGTGGTCGATCGGTGAGCGGGTGCACCTGCTCACCGACGAGACGATCCCGGACCAGCTCTGAGGGGCCCCTGAGGGGGAACCCTCAACGACCGGTGTCGAAGCGATCCGACTCGACCACCGCAGCCACCTGCGCCGCAGCGACGGTGCCTCCCAGGGTCCCGGGATCGACGCGATCGAGCCCCTCCATCGCCTCCTCGACCGCGGCGAGGTCCGCCTCGAGGCTCTCCAGCACCGACATCTCGTCGGATCCACCGTCGGGATCCGCGCCCTGCTGCGAGGGTCCCGTCAGGTGCGTCGGCTCGGTCGGTGCGGTCGGTGCGACAGTCGGCTCGGTCGGTGCGACGGTCGGCTCGGAGGACTCCACGGGCCGTGAGCGTAGCGGCACCACCCGGTACGCTCCCCTGCCCGGTGAGCACTGCGCTGCGGATCGTCGAGGCCATGGTCGGGTCGCCTGAGGTGGCCTCGACGCACCTCGCTGCGATCCAGGCCGACGTCCTGGTGCGGAGCTTCGCCATCGCCCTCGTCGTCGTCACCCCGCTCTGGCTGCACCGACGGCGACGCGCCCGTCGCGCCGAGGGCCCGCCGCCCGACAGCACCACGACCGACGACAGCGTGGCGACACCCGACCCCCGACCCCGACTCGAAGCGGTCATCGCCGACGTCGAGCGTGCAGCGACGTCCGCCGCCGTCGAGGGGACCGCCACCCTCGACGTCCCCACGGACCTCACCATCGACGGCGCGCCCATCGACACCGGCACCGCCGATGTGCTGATCCGCGACGCGCTGCGGCGCAGCGGGCTCGTCGCTGTCACCGAGACAAGCACACCTGCTGGACGAACGATCGAGTGCCGTCCGATCGACCCGACCCACCCGTGAGCCCTCCTCGATCGACCGGAGCGCAGCGCGACCTCGCTCCTCGTCCACCACACTGGAGACGAGCGGACTCCGACGCACGGGAGCACCCATGACCGCACCGATGACCACCACCTCACCGGCCACCTCGACCATCACCCGGACCGAGGAGGACCACGAGACCGCCGACGGTCCGGTCGCGCACATCGTCCGCACGAAGCCCGGGGAGGACGCCGCTGCGAAGGTGCTCGCCGCCAGGGTGGAGGGCACCCCGATCGAGGCCCTGTGCGGACACGTGTGGGTCCCCTCACGCGACCCGAAGCAGCTCCCGGTGTGCCAACGCTGCAAGGACATCTACGGCATGTACCGCGACGTCAACGACGGACTCGACGAGACGCCCCGCATGTAGTGCAGCCGACTCGGCGAGCACTCCGTGCCGGCCGACTCGGCGAGCACACCGTGCCGGCCGACTCGGCGAGCACTCCGTGCCGGTCAACTCGGCGAGCACTCCGTGCCGGTCAACTCGGCGAGCACTCCGTGCCGCGAACCACGACGCCGGAGCCGATGACCTCGCGGCGTGACGCGGCGGCCACCCAGTCGGCGTCGCGGCAGGTGCCGACCCAGCGCCGGTCGTCGTCGAGGTCGGCGATGACGAACGCCCGGTCCGGTGACGTGCCGTCGTAGGTCGCGGTGACCGACACGACCGTGCCGGCACCGGTAGCGGTGTGGGTGACCTCGCGCACCGACGTCACCGCAGCCGCCTCCGCCGCGTGGTCGGCGACGAGCAGCCCGGAGGGAGGTCGTGCACCCCAGATCGTGATGCCGGGCTTGGTGAGCAGCCCCGACACCGCCGTCACCATGCCGAGCGCCTCTGGCCGACGCCGGAGCCGATCCACCACCTCGACGGTCGCCTGGTAGGTGAAGTTGTTGAGCGGGCCGCCGGCGAAGGTCATCCCCCCGGTCACCGTGGGCACTGCGTCTGCGTCGAGGCCGAGCTCGCGCTGCTGCACCCGGACCGCGACCGGGAAGCAGCTGTAGACCTCCTGGACCTCGACGTCGCGCAGCGGACGCCCGAGGTGCCTGGACAGCGCCTCGCCGAGGACCCGCATCGCCGGCCATCGGTGCAGCTCCCCGCGTCGGGACAACGGCACCGCGTGCGACGACTCGACGCACGCGTGGGGGAACACCCACCGGTCGGTGGGGACGCCGGCGTCCATGGCAGCACCCGCCGAGCACAGCAGCAGCGCAGCGGCCTGGTCCACCGCCCACTGGCTGACGTGCCACTTCGCGTAGGGCGAAGCAAGGCCGCGGTTGGCCGGCCCCGGCACCCGCAGCTCGGCAGCAGTCCGCTGCGTCGGGAACGCCGCGAGCGGGTTCGCAGCCGCGACCTCGCTGCAACGCGCCCACAACTCGGCCACGTCGTCGAGCTGCGCGTCGAAGCTCTGCCCCTCGGCGTGACCGAGCGCGTTCTCGATGCAGGCGTAGTGCTCGACCGGCGACCACATCCCGGCCTGCACCTCGGCGTCGGCCATGATCGCTCCGACCGGAGACCACCGCTCGTCGGCGACCGCGTCCGCCTGGTCGAGCTCGGTCAGGCTCCGGCCGTCTCGCTCGGCGCGCCGCCGGCTCGCCATCGCCTCGCCCCCGACCACGAGTGCGACATCGAGCGCACCACGACGGATCCTGTCGCACGCGACCGCGATCGGAGCGGTCTGCGCGACCCCGACGTCGGCACGCACCGTGCGCGCCCCGACCGCACCCACGCGCGTCGCCACGATCCTCGCAGCATCGGGATAGGACCAGCTCCCCTCGGGGACGGCCACCATCGACACCGCCCCGAGCAACGCCACGGAGTGGGCATCACGACCTGCTGCGAGAGCCGCCTCGACCATCAGATCGACCGGCTCGACAGCACCCGACCCGTCGACCGGGCGGTGCGCCTCGCCCACCCCGACGAGCACCGGGGTCCGTGGATCGATCCTCACCGCCGGCGGACGCTACCGCCGTGGCTACATTCCACGGGTGCACGCACCACGTCTCCGTCGATCCAGCATCCTCATCGCCCTCACGATCACCGGTGTGCTCGCCGCCTGCGCGCCGCCGCCGATCCCCGACCCGGGCCTCACCGCAGGATCGCTCGGCGGGCTCCCGTCGCAGGTCGCACTGACATTCGACGACGGACCGAACCCGGAATGGACTCCCCGGGTCCTCGACATCCTCGACCGCTACGGCGTGAAGGCCACCTTCTTCGTGGTCGGCACCGAAGCGGCACGGCACCCCGACCTCGTCCGCCAGATCGTGGCCCGAGGCCACTCCATCGCCAACCACTCCTGGTCCCATCCACAGCTCCCGAAGCAGAGCGACGCCCGGGTGCGCGACGAGCTGAGCGGCACCTCGATGCTCATCCGGAACCTGACCGTCGGCGTCGGCCCCTACCGGACCGGCTACATCGTGTCCTGCGCACGGCCGCCCTACGGGTCGACCAACGCCCGCATCAACAACACCATGGCCTCGCTGGACATGCGGCCCGCGCTGTGGAGCATCGACACCAACGACTGGCGACGGCGGGATCCGCTCGCCTCGACACGTCGCGCCGGCGCCGACGCCGTCGTGTTGATGCACGACGGCGGCGGCGACCGCTCCCTGACCGTGTCACGCCTGCCCAGCGTCATCGAGGACATCCAGGCACGAGGGCTCGGCTTCACCAAGCTCTGCGACTCGCGGGCCTGAGACCCCGGACCCCGGTCCGCCCGTCGACTCCAGCGGGCGCAGACCGTTCCTGAGCATCTTCACGGCGGGCGGGTCCGCCCACCCTCCGCGGGACCCCGACGGCACCTACGTTGCGCAGCGATGAGCGCCACGACCAGCGTGAAGAGCGACCTGGAACCGCCCGTCACACAGCGTTCAGCCAGGAGGTCGGACCCCGCGGGTCGATCCTCGGACGCAGATGACCGGGTCGTCGGCGTCACCGTCGGGGCCGTGGCCGTCGCCTGCGTCGTCGCCTCGCTGGTCCTCGCCCGGTACCCGTCGATGCCGACGAGGATCGGACTCGTCGTGCTGTGGACCTCGATGGCCTTCGCCGGATCCGTCATCGGCTTCCGCTGCCGCTGCCGGTTCCGCCCGCCCAGGTCGGTCCAGGTTCGCCCACCCGACCGGTCGGCCCGGCGACGTCGACGCTGGGCCTCCGTCGCCGGTGCCGGGGCATCTGCGACAGCCGCAGCCGCCGTGCTCCTCCTGACCGGCTGGAGCCTCCTGGTCCTGGTGCCGGGTCTGCTGGCCGGCGCAGCCGCGGGCACGGTGCGCTACCGCAGGGTGTCGCTGCGACCGAGCCGGCCTGTGCGCTGGATCCCTCTGGTCGTCGCGCTGCTCGCCGTGCCGGCGCTGTTCTCCCTCGAGACGGTGCTCACCGCCGACAGCTCGGACGCGCTGTCGATCCGCGCGGTCGAGTGGTTCAGGGACAACGGCGGCGCGGGCGTCGTCAACTCGACGGAGCACTGGTGGTACACGAACCACGCACCACCCGTCGGCGGCACGCCGAGCACCGTCCCCCCGGCACCGACGCCTGCGGACCGGGCCGTGACGCTCCCGTCGCTCAGGTCACCTGCCGCCACGCCACTGCCCGGTGAGGGCCAGTGGACCGTGACAGCGGGAACCGAGACGCATCCGATCGTCGCGACGACGTTCCTGCGACCCGATGCCATCCACACGTCGATGGTGGTGGGGATCATGCGCATCGACCCGTCCCAGGTGCACATGGAGCTGGTCCCGGGAACCGAGCAACCGGGCGGACCGGCACCGAGCGGCGGTGCGGTGCCGCCTGCGGCGAGGGCGTCGCTCGTGGCAGCGTTCAACGCCGGGTTCCGGATGTCGGAGGCCAACGGCGGGTGGTACTCCGCAGGCCGCACCGTCGTCCCGCTCCGGAACGGGTCCGCGTCGCTGGTGCTGCGCGACGACGGACGGGCCGACGTCGGCGCCTGGGGACGCGACGACCACATGGACCCGCACGTGACCGCCGTTCGCCAGAACCTCGCGCTGATCGTCGACGGCGGACGCCTGGTGCCCGGTACCGACGATGCCGCGAACCTCCTGTGGGGCAAGACCCTCGGTCACAAGGTGCTCGTGAACCGCTCCGGAGTGGGCATCACCGCCGACGGTGCCCTCATCTACGTCGGAGGACCGGGCTTGTCGGTGGCGTCGCTCGGACAGACGCTCATCGCCGCCGGAGCGGTCCGGGCGATGGAGATGGACATCAACACCGCGTGGGTCAACGCGTTCACGTACACCCCCGGTCCGAACGGACCGACCGGCACGAAGCTCGTCGACAGCATGACCCACGGACCCGACCGATACCTCCGCACCCAGACCCGGGACTTCGTGGCGGTCACCACGTCGGCCGACCACCAGTAGCACCGCACGTTCCCACAGGGCCCACGTCCACGACGGCAGACCCCGAGCGACAGGGCTCCCTGCCGTCGTGTCGGAGCGCGTCGTGGTTCCGCTGCTCCCGGCAACCCAGGGATACGCTGCCTCGGGGACCGGAGGAGGGAAACCTGTTGTCGATCCGCACCGACGCACCGACGCGAACGCAGAACGAGCTCAACGAGGAACCAGCAGAGCTCGAGGCCACCGGCGGCTACTTCGCCAACTCCGAGGACGTCGAGGCCATCCGTCGCCGCGACCGCTCCGCTGATCGGCTGGTGGGTGCAGCAAGCGGAGTGATCGTCGTCGCGGTCCTCATGGCGTCCGCGGTGCTGGCCCACGCAGAGACAGCCGTCGCGCGGATGGGATGGGTCGCTGCATGGGCGGCGATGATCACCGTGGCGCTGGGGATCGAGTCCCGCCTCGGACGGCCGGATCGGCCGCTGTCGTCTCGTCGCCCGACACGCCCGGCTGCTCGACGACGACGCCTCGCGTTCCTGCTGTCGGTGCTCGCTGCTGCAGTGGTCGCAGTGGGAGTGCTGCTGACGCTCGGGTGGACCGCCACCTCGCTGCTGACCGGCATCTCCTCGGGCGGTGCGCTCGCGGTGAGTCGCCACCGGCGCGAGTCGCTGCGGCCACGGCGGACCCGGGGCTGGGTGCTCGTCGCCATCGCCATCGCCACCCTCCCGGTGATCTTCTCCCTCGATCTCCGCCTCACCGACGACGGCGCCGACCCGCTGACCATCCGCACCGTCGAGTGGCTCCGCGACAACGGCGGCGCGTCGATGGTCGACGCCGCCGAGAACTGGTGGTACGCCCGCCACCCGCCACCAGTCGGAGGGGTGCCGGCCACCCTGCCGCAGGCGCCCAGCACGGTGGCGCCGGATCCGACCACGACGTCGACCGTCGTGCAGCCCGGGACTCCTTCGGCGACACCGCCGCCGGCTCCACCGCCGACCGAACCGAAGGTCGTCCTCGCCCCGGTGCCGACACCGGCCCAGCCGGTCCTTCCCGGCGAAGGGCAGTGGTCGATCACCGCCGGGACCGATGCCCGGCCCGCAGTCGCGACCACCTTCGTGCGGCCCGACGCGATCCACACCTCGGTGGTGGTCGGGATCATGCGGATCGATCCGATGCTCGTGCGGTTGCGGTTGATCCCGGGCACCGAGCAGCCAGGAGGTCCGGCACCCAGCGGCGGCGCCGTGCCCCTCGAGGACCGGCCCACGTTGGTCGCGGCGTTCAACTCCGGGTTCAAGATGAAGGACGCCCGCGGCGGCTGGTACTCCGAGGGCAACCTCGCGGTCCCGCTCCGTGACGGTGCCGCAACGCTGGTGCTGCGTGACGACGGACGGGCCGACGTCGGCGTCTGGGGTCGCGATGACACCCTCGACCCCCACATCACCGCGCTGCGCCAGAACCTGGTGCTCGTGGTCGACAACGGCCAGCTCGTGGCAGGCACCGATGACGCGTCGAGCGGCAAGTGGGGCGGCACCGTCGGCAACAAGATCCTCGTCAACCGCTCCGGCGTCGGCATCACCGCGGACGGCGCGCTCGTCTACGCGGGCGGCGAGGGTCTGTCGGTGGCGACGCTCGGCCAGACGCTCATCGCCGCCGGGGCAGTCCGAGCGATGGAGCTGGACATCAACTACGCCTGGGTCAACGCGTTCACCTACGCGCCCGGCCCGAACGGGCCGGTGGGGACGAAGCTCATCGCCGCCATGCCCTACGGTCCCGAGCGCTACCTGCGGTCGCAGGGTCGTGACTTCGTGAGCGTCACGTTGAACCCGCCCCGTCCCTGACGGCGATGTTGCACGTGGGCCCCGTGGGGCTCGAACCCACGCGCGTCGGATTAAAAGTCCGCTGCTCTGCCAGCTGAGCTAGAGGCCCGGGCGTTCCGCGGAAAGTTCAGCGGAACTCGTCGACTCCGATCTTCCCACACCGGCAGCTGCCTGCGACCTGCCGCACGACGAACCTGTGGCAGATCGTGCCGGGACGGGGACCACGCAACGGGAGCTCCTCTGCGTGTCGGCGTTCGTGTGTGAGATCGACTGCTGGGCGGTCGCGATCGCACACGAACACCGGCACGGGTGGGTCTGTTGCGCGTACCAAGCCCGACCCGAAGAGGAGGAGAGCCGACATGCGGGGAAGGCGACGTCGGGCGTTGCAGATGCTGCGGACTGCGAGCTGCGAGCCTCGCAGCAGCTCACGAAGCTCACCCAGGTCCTCTGGAACCGGTGGTTCGACGACGCCGACGCGAACGGACTGATCGCGACCATCGATCTCCACGGACCTCCCGGCGACATGCGCGGTCCATCTGCGAACGCTGCCGAAGCGCAGCTGCACGCTCAGTGGTTCCGATCCGCACCGGTCGTCCTCGATGTGTGGGACGGGACGACGGGCCGGATCGCAGTCGCCGACCAACGCATGGATGCGTCGAGGTCCACAGGTAGCGTTCCCGCCCATGACCCGTGAGGTGCACGACGTTCTCTCGGAACACCGCTACGTGCTGACCGACGGCTCCTGCGAGCTCGGACACGTCCTGTACACGGTCCTCGATCCCGGCCCACCCGAGCTGCGGAACCTGCGCCACACCGTGGTCGAGCCCGAACACCGCGGCGACGGCCTCGGTGGCGTGCTCGCAGCCGGGGTGATCGACCTCGTTCGCGACGCCGGCATCCGCGTCGTGCTGACATGCGAGTACCTGCAGCACTGGCTCTCGAAGCATCCGGAGGCACACGACGTGGTGGTGGAGCGATGACGACGTCCGACGACCGATCACGAGCCGAGCAGGTCGTGCTGGCGATCGACCTCGGGACCGGTGGTCCCAAGACCGCGTACGTCGGACTCGACGGCACGATCATCGACCACGACCACCGGCGCGTCGACATCCGCACCGCACCGGACGGCACCGCCGTCGAGGACGCCACCCAGTGGTGGGACGCGATCGTCGCATCGTGCGAGGTGCTCTCGAGTCGAGCCACGGTGCCACCCGATCAGATCGTCGCCGTGGCATGCACCGGCCAGTGGGGTTCGACGGTTCCCGTCGGTCGGGACGGCGAGCTGGTCGGCGATTGCATCCTCTGGCTCGACCAGCGCGCGCACGAGCTCGCGGCCCGTCAGCTCGGCGGCCGGGTCGCTGTCGAGGGCTACCGGCCCCGCGTCGTGCTCGAGTTCATCCGCCGAACCGGGGGTGCGCCGAGCCCACTGGGCAACGACCCGATGGGTCAACGCCTGTGGATCCGCCACGAGCAGCCCGACGTCGACCGCCGGACGGCGTACTTCATGGAGCCGGTCGACTACCTGAACATGCGCTTCACCGGGAAGGCCGCGGCGAGTCAGGCCTCGATGCTCGCCAGCTTCCTGACCGACAACCGCGGCCTCGACGCGGTCGCCTACGACCGCCTCCTGTGCGGGTTCGCGGGCGTCGACCCCGAACGCCTGCCGCCGTTGCAACCGATCCGCTCCATCGTCGGCGAGGTGCTCCCCGCCGTCGCCGACGAGCTCGGCATCCCCGCCGGCATCCCCGTCGTCACCGGCCTGCCGGACTTGCACGCGGCGACACTCGGTTCGGGTGCCGTCCGCGACTTCCACGGCCACCTGTCGATCAGCACGTCGGCCTGGGTCGGGTGCCACACCCACGACAAGCGCACGTCGCTGATGAACCAGATGGCGACGGTGCCCGCCGCGCTCGACGGCCGCTACGTGCTGGTGAACAACCACGACTGCGGCGGAGCGAGCATGGAGTGGCTGCTCGACATGGTCGTCGCTCCCGACGACGGGTTGACGCCGGGCGCGTCGCCCACGCTGTCGGACCTCGACCGGGTCGCGGGCGGCGTCGCCCCGGGAGCCGACGGTGTGATGTTCGCGCCCTGGCTCAAGGGCATGCGCTCACCTGCAGCGGACACCGCTGTGCGCGCAGCGTTCCTCAACGTCGGCATCGACACCGGACGCGCGCACCTGGTCCGCGCCGTGCTCGAGGGCGTCGCGCACCAGGTGCGGTGGATCCTCGACATCTCCGAGAAGGTGGTGCGCCACCCGCTGCACGACCTCCGCGCGATCGGTGGCGGCGCACAGTCCGACGTGTGGTGCCAGATCCACGCGGACGTGATCGGCCGGCCGGTGCATCGGGTCGCGCAGCCGCTCGTCGCGAACGTTCGGGGTGCGGCGCTGTTCGCGGGGCTCGTGACCGGTCGCCTCGCCGAGTCCGACATCGAGGGCGCTGCGACCGTCGACCGGGTGTTCACACCCGACCCGGACGCGTCGGCGCTGTACGAGTCGCGCCACGGTGAGTTCGTGAAGCTGCACAAGGAGCTCAAGGGCGTCGCGCACCGGCTCCACCGCATCACGCACCCGGCGTGACCGCGGCCGCTCTGACTCGCTGCACCAGCTCCTCGACCACGCACTGATCGAGCACCCAGCGGGCCGCTCGGTCACGACAGCGAG
>JAFDWA010000310.1 GCA_018268735.1 Actinomycetota bacterium
GGTGTGCTGTGGTCACGACGGGTGTGGACCGACGGCGTGGAGGGCGATCTGGAGGGGCTGCTCGACGCCGTCGAGTCGGGGGGCAGGCCCCCGTCGGCGATCGGCGGGCTCCCCTCACGGGTGATGCGACCGGCCAGCGCACGCGCACCACGCCCGTGAGCCGCACGCCCGTGAGCTGCACGCCCGTCGACCGCGCTCCCGTCGACCGCATGCCACGGTGTCCCGCAGCCGCGGATCCCGCCATCGTGCTCAGCTGCGTGGGCTGAGCACGATCCGGACCCGGACCCGGTCGCCTTCGGGCACCGTCTCGACCGCCCGGATCACCGTCCCGTGGTCGTCGGAGGAACCTGACACCCTTCCCTCGGGGTTCACCTTCCACAGCGGGGACGAGTGGGTGATCACACGTGTGCCGGCGATCGGCGTGGGCAGTCCCGAGCCGGCCACGAAGGCGTCGACCTGATCGGCCGGCAACGTGAAGGTGACGTCGAGCTGCGTGCGGTCCTCCGTCGACGCGGACAGGAAGTCCGCGGCCCCTGCCGGGATCGACAGCCCGGCGAGGCGGGACACGGCGTCCTTCGAGGAGCTCGTGAGGTCGAGGGTCGCCTTCGGCGGCGTGCCGGGAGCCGTGGTCGTGGTCGTCGGTGCGGTCGGACGCTCGTCGCCGCCGGTGATGACCAGGACGATGCCGATGACGACCAGCAGGAGCGTGGCCGCTCCGAGCAGCGTTGCCCTCGAACGGGTGCTCAGATGCGGTCGCCTCACGCCGGAGGCGTGGCCTTCCAGCTGTCGAGGACTGCCTTGTAGGCGGCGGCCTGGTCGGGGACGTACTTCTTGAGCGTCTCCTCGAAGCCGTCCTCCCACTTGGTGGCGTCGAACTTCTCGTCGTTGAGCGTGGCCCGCTCGTGGAGGACGACCGACATGAGGTCCGCCGGCTGCAGCGATGCCTGCCAGGACGGCATGCCGCCCGAGACCGGTCGGCCGCCCGGCAGCGCCTTCTGGCCGGCTTGGAGCCAACCGGCGGAGCCGAGCGCGACCCATGCGACCTGGTCGGCCGGCTTGGGGAAGGACTTCAGGACGCCGTCCGCGCCGGCGAGGGCGGGGATGTTCCCGCTGCCACCACCGGTGGCGCCGTGACACGTGGCGCAGTTCGTGCTGTAGGTGGTGGCGCCCACCGTCAGCGGGCTCTCCGCGTTGGTGGGCGGGTCGAGGGTGAGCGCGTAGATCACCGCCCACAACGGCAGCAGCGCGAGCACCGGGACGGCCCAGAACGGGATCTTCTTCCGTGACTGCGCAGCGGTGACCCACGGGGGCGTCGGTGCCGCCTTGGGTGCCGGCGCCGCAGCAGCGGCCACCGCAGGGGCCGCGGCTGCGACCGCCGGCTCCGGTGCTCCGGCGTCGGCCTTCGCCGGCGTGGCGGCTGCCGGGGCGTCGTCGCCACCTCCGCCGCCCATCGCTGAACGGCGCGCCTTGCTGCGGGCCAGAAGGTGCTCGGGGATCTCGGTCAACGCTGCCTCCACCGCGTCCGGTGCTCGTGCGCGTCCGGCCGCACGTGCGGCGGCCGGTCGTCGGCCCACTCTAGGCACGACGACGTGTCGCCGACCAAGACGGCGCACGCGGCGGCTCCGGATGTGCTCCCGGCGTGGGCGCCGTGGTAGACACCACGACGCCGCCCACTGGTGTCGGGGCGGTCGACGTAGTCTGGTGAACACCTTCACGAGCCGGAGGAGTCCGTGGTCGCGTTCTTCACGTCACTGCTGGTGCTGGTGCTGCTGATCGTGCCGATCTTCCCGTACGCCAAGCGCCGGCCGGTCGGGACGCCCATCACGTGGGGCGAGGCGATGCTCGCGAGCGTCTACGTGTTCTTCATCATGTTCTGGGCCTACGGGGTCGTGCCCCACCACTGGCTGACCTGGGCGGACTCCGAGCTCAACTGGCGGCCGGACCGCATGTGGCTCGGGCCCAACGGGATCATGGTGTTCCCGAAGACCGGATGGACGATCACCACCCACTGGTTCCCGATCTCGGTGTCGGCCCAGGCGGTCCGCGACGTCATCGCCGTGGTGATCTACGTCGTGTTCCTCGGCATCCAGATGTACATCTGGGCCTGGTGGCAGAACCGCGGCAAGCGGGCCGAGGCATCGGCCGCCGTGGAGCCGGTGTCCACCTACGGTCGTCCCCTGATGAAGCGAGCCTGAGGAGGTCCCCGATGGGTGCCACCGATGCCAACCCGCCGCTGCCGGAGTTCGTCGACGACTACGTCCTGCAGGAGGTCGACGCCGACTACCTCGCGAAGGCCGTCAAGCCGAAGCAGTTCATCCACATCGACCAGTCCGAGTGCATCCTGTGCGAGGGATGCGTCGACATCTGCCCGTGGAAGTGCATCCACCTCGTCCAGACGAGCTCGGTCGACGAGGCGGTCAACACCGACCAGCCCGGAGTGGACCCGTCGGACCACGCGATGTTCCTGATCGACGACGACGTGTGCACCCGTTGCGCGCTGTGCGTCGACCGCTGCCCGACGGGTGTGATCATCCTCGGCAAGATCGGTGACCCGGCCCCGGGCGGCGACCTCCACCAGCGGACCAACGCCCACGGCTACGGCTACGGGATGCGGCTCGGCTGAGCGGCTGCCAGATGATGACCGAGATTCGACGAAGCGCCGCCGAGCGGACTAGGGAGTAGCCCGTGGCCAAGACGATGCAGGGCTCCGGCAAGACCAAGCTGTCGGGCAAGCTCTCCGAACTGACCGATTCCGTCCAGGGCTCGCAGGCCTGGAACTCGATCTTCCGGCCGGGCTCCATCTTCCGGAAGGGCTACTCGGACAGCCCGAGGAACCGGTCCTACGTGATCATGAACAGCGTGCTCTACCACCTCCACCCGGTGAAGGTGAAGCGCCACGCGGTGAAGGTGAGCTACACGCTGTGCCTCGGCGGGCTGAGCTTCTTCCTGTTCATCATGTTGACGGTGACGGGCATCTTCCTGATGTTCTTCTACCGGCCGACGGCGGCGCAGGC
>JAFDWA010000311.1 GCA_018268735.1 Actinomycetota bacterium
CCGGGAGCGTGTCGAGGAGCACGTCGAGGCCCTTGCGGGGCTCGTGCCTGCCGACGAAGAGCACCGTCGGACCCTCCGTCGGCCACGGCTCGGCGGTCGCGAAGCGCTCGGTCTCGACGCCGTTGAACAGCAGCTCGTAGGTGCCACCCAGATAGGACTCGGCGAGCGCCCGGGCGTCGTCGGAGACCGCGGCCCTGACGTCGAGGCGCGATGCGCCCCAACGGACCGCCGGGGCGGCCACGGCGTAGGCCGACTGGGATCCAGCGGCGTGGAACGTCCCGAGGAGCCGTGCGGGCTTGAGCAGCAGGGCGGTGAGCGTCGGACCGGGAGCGAGAGGCTCGTGCAGGTGCACCACGTCGAAGTCCTCGTCCCACAGGGCGCGGATGGTCCGGAACTGCGCCGCCGGGTCGGGGGCGACCGGGGCGACCGACCCGTTCGACGCCGTCGGCAGCGAGTTGCCGAGCGGCGTCACGAACAGCTCGGGCGGCGGCCCGTCGCACGGGGCGAGCACACGCACCTCCTCGCCCTGGCGACGCATCGACCGGGCGAGCGCGAGCACCTGGCCCTGCACTCCCCCGGGCATCGTCAGGCTGTAGGGACACACCATGCCGATGCGCACCGGGGGCACCCTAACGGACCCGGTCGCTGGGCCAGTTCGGCTGCAGCAGGTGCCACTGCTCGGGAGCGACGCGGATCAATCGCTCGAGGGCACGGGCGAGGTCCTGCGTGACCCGCTCGACGTCGTCGCGGAGCCGACCGCGGCGGGCGGTGTCGAGCGGCTCCTCGACCACCGCGTGGCAGCCGCTCCCGCGGAAGTACACCGCCGTGGGCAGCAACGGCGACCCTGACCGCAACGCCATGACGGCGGGGCCACCAGGCAGCGTGGTGCGCTCGCCGAACAGCTCGACGTCGACGCCCGCGCCCGACAGGTCCCGGTCGCACAGGAGGCACATGACGTCACCCGCGGCGAGCGCTGCAGCGGACTCCGAACCAGCGGACGGACCGAGCGGGATGATCCGCATGCCGAGCGACTCGCGCAGCTCGAGGAACCACTCGTGCAGCTCGGGCGGGTCGAGCTGCTCGGCGACCGCGGTCACGTTCCAGCCGTGGACGGCGCTGAGCCAGCGCCCGGCCCACTCCCAACCGCCGACGTGGGGAAGAGCCAGGATCGGGCCGACGCCGTCGTCGAGGGCCGCTGTGAGGTGCTGCAACCCTTCGATCGTGAACCCCGCCGCGACCTCCTCGGTCGACAGGAGCGGCAGGCGCAGGGTGTCGAACCAGTACCTGCCGTAGCTCTCGAAGATGGAGCGCACTCCCCGGCGGATCTGTCGCTCGCTGGCCGCTGGGCCGAGCACACGACGCAGGTTGCGCCCGGCGATCTCGCGCTGGTCCCGCGAGATCATCACCGCTGCACGGCTCGCCGCACGGGTGACCTGCACCCCGATCGGGTACGGCGTGGCCGCCACCGCGCTCGACGCGAGGCGGAGACCGCCGACGGACAGCTCCATGGAGGGGGTCGCTCAGGCCGATGGGCGACGGCCACCCGAGTGGGTCCGACCTCGCCGTGATCCACGCTGCTCGGCGGAACGAGGTCCCGAGGTGCGCGCTGCCCGCCGGGCACGGGAGCGACGACGGTCCGACAGCGCCTTCGGCGGAGCGTCGGCCTGCCGCCACACCTTCACGAACCGCTGACCGGCGGTGATCATGTTGAGCACCACGATCACCCCGAGCACCACCAGCAGCAGCTGCGGGAACAGGAGCCCGATCGCCAGGAGGATGAACCGCTCGGCACGCTCGACCAGGCCGCCGCTGCCGTCCAGCCCGAGTGCGTCGGCCTTGGCGCGGATGTACGACACGAGCGACGCCGACACGTAGCACGCGACCGGCAACAGCACCACCCACGGCCGGCCGTCGGAGCTGACCAGGTACCAGGTGACCCCACCGAAGAGCAGGCCGTCGGTGAGCCGGTCCGACACCGAGTCGAAGAAGGCGCCACGCTGCGATGCCGTCCCCCACGCCTTGGCCACGGCGCCGTCGACGAGGTCCGGCACACCGGTCAGCACCAGCAGCAGCAGACCCAGGTTCAACGCGCCGGCGCCGATGGCGACCGCGGCAGCGACCGCGAAGACGATCCCCGCGCCGGTGATCATGTCGGCGGTGATGCCCAGGCGCTTGATGCTCTGACCGATGGGCTTGACGGCAGCGTCGACCTGGGTGCGGAAGTTCCCGTCGAACATGTGGAGAGGCCTCGTCTCTGCGACCGCCCGGGCTGCCCGGCGATGGAGCCGGGGAGCAGCGGTGGTGTGCTAACTGGAGTTAGCACACCGTAGCCCGTCGGTGGGAGAAATGGAAGGAACCAGGAGGGCCTGGTCAGGCGGTCAGCGAGCCGTCGAGCCCGGACCAGTCCTCCGGGTTGTCCTCGGCGAACCACTCGCGCACCTCGCCCGAGACGCCGTCGACGATCACCATACCCCGACGAGTCGGTGGGTTCTCCGCCGAGTAGCAGAGGATGCGCCACGTCGGCCTCGACAACCAGCCCCGCCATGCCATCTGCGCTGAGGCGTGCCCGACGGGGAACCCCACCACGCGTGCAGCAGCTGCCAGGGCATCGGACTCCTCGACCTCGAGGGTCCAGCCCGCGACCATCCCGTACGCACCGAACGCCACGAGACCGACGCCCGCCCACAGCGTCCCGGCGTTGACCAGGGCACTCGAGTCGTGGCGTGACGCGTACACGAGCACGCACAGCGCCCCGAGAACGAGGTAGATCGCCGCGGGGATGCGTCGACGGTTGTTGTTCGGGAACGTGTAGGGACCGACGAACTCCGCGGCGTCGAGGTCCTCGGGGAGCTCGTCGACGTAGTCGTCGTCGCTCCCGGATCTGGCCTCGTCGTCGGTCACGCACCCGACCGTAGTTGGCAGGACCACCGACCCAGAAGCCCGACGCTCGCCATGCGGCTCACCTGCTGGCAGGCCATGCGGCTCACCTGCTGGCAGGCCATGC
>JAFDWA010000312.1 GCA_018268735.1 Actinomycetota bacterium
AGAGCAACCCCTTGCATTCATCGACACATGTCGATACATTGACGGATCTCGATATGATACTCCAGCAAGGAGGACCGACCGTGTCCCGACTCCAGCTCGCCCTCAACGTCCCGGACCTCGACGAGGCCGTCGACTTCTACGCACGGCTGTTCGCGACCGGACCAGCGAAGCGCCGTCCCGGCTACGCGAACTTCGCCATCGAGGACCCGCCCCTCAAGCTCGTGCTGTTCGAAGCTGCCGGCTCGGAGTCCCGCCTCAACCACCTCGGCGTCGAGGTGGCTGACCCTGCTGCGGTGCGCGAGCACCAGGCCCGCCTCGAAGGCGACGGCATCGAGGCATCCGAGGGCTCGGGGACCTGCTGCTACGCAGCCCAGGAGAAGGTGTGGATCGATGCCCCCGACGGCCCCTGGGAGCTGTACTCGGTGCTCGCCGACAGCCCGACCTTCGGTGAGGGCGCCACGACGCCCACCCCCGGTGCCGGGGGATCGGCGTGTTGCGCGTCGGCGTCGGCGTCTGCCACACCGCCCCGAACATAGGGGTCGCAATCGACACGTTCTGTCGATTCCGACCCCCAGAACGCGCTGGCGTGCTCGCAGCCGGTTGTGGGTTCCTCAGCGACCGAGGAGGCCGCGCAGATACTTGGCCTGGCCCGCGTGCTGGATCTGATCGTCGACGATGCTGACGAGACGCACACCGAGCGTCACCGGCGGGTCCCACCGCTCGTCGACGATCCGGTCGAGGTCCGCAGGCGACAGACCTGCGAGGTACCCGCGGGTTCGCGCGTTCACCGCCCGGTAGTAGTCGAGCAGCAGATCCGGACCGCCCGGCTCGACCGCGGCGACCTGCTCCTCGGTGTGGCCGTACCCGGAGTCCTCTGGGTCGGGCGGCATGCCGAGGCGCTCGGCCCAGGAGCCGGTCACGTAGAGCTGGTCGACATCGAGCAGCTCAGCGACGTGGCCGTCCTCGACCCGCGTCAGGTGCCACACCAACCAGCCGATGTGGTTGGTCCCGGGTGCGGGCGTCGCCGCCAAGCCAGCGGCGTCGAGGTCGGCGACGGCCCCGACGACGTGGTCCTCGACCCGTCCGTACAACTCCAGCAGCAGCGCATCGACGTCCATGTTGGCCTCCTGACACGGCGGGACCACACCAGTGTCCACCCCGAGCGCCGCAGGGAACACCCATCAGAACCCCTGAGCGCGTCTCCCGACCGCATGGCAGTACCTGATCACTCCCATCATGATGCGATCGTTCGGCCATGACCACGACGGTGGTGCTCGACGAAGTGGGTCCCGACCGGCGGCCGAGCAACGGCGGAGATCGACGATCGCCTCTGCCGGCAGGCGCCGATCTCGGCCAACCTCGTGACCGACGCGATGCTCGCGGCGCCGGCGATCGAGCACGGCGTCTCGGTCAGCTCGGAAGACTCCGACTTCGCACGCTTCGGAGAAGCCCGATGGATCAACCCGCTCGCTCCGCAGAGATGAAGCCGAGCGCGACCTCGACTGCGACGGCTGGGCGATGATCGACGCTGACATCTGCTCGATCGTCGTCGATGTGTTGACGACCGGATCGCGTCACCGCCCGAAGGAGAAGCTCGACGAGCTGATGCCCGCACCCATCGCATCGGTCTCGTGGTGGAAGCGCGTTCCCGGGTCGCCCTCCGCTGCACCGACCGCGACCATCAGCGGGATGAGGTGATCGGCCGCCGGGTGGCTCCGCCGGGCACCCGGCGCATCGGCCCATTCGAGGAGCCGACCGCTGCGCTCCTCGACAGATCCCATGACGAGGACCTCGTCCAACCACTCGGAGAACTGACGGGAGGGCTCGACCGCACCCGGACCGATCTCACCGAGGTTGTGGTAGGTGAACCCGCTCCCGACGATGAGCACCCCCTCGTCGCGCAGCGGCGCCAGCGCCCGACCGACGGCGAGGTGCTCGGCGGGGTCGTAGCCATGGCAGATCGACAGCTGCAGGACCGGGACGTCTGCACGGGGGTACATGACGTGCAACGGCACGAAGGTCCCGTGGTCGAAGCCGCGGTCGGGGTCCTCGGCGTGGGCGATGCCGGCGTCGGCGAGCAGACCACCGACTCGTGTTGCGACCTCGGGGGATCCCGGAGCGGGGTACTGGATGCGGTACGTGAACTCGGGGAAGCCGCCGTAGTCGTAGAGCATCGGCGGGTGCGGGTTGGTCTGAACGGTCGGCACCGGCTCCTCCCAGTGGCCGGACACGACCAGCACCGCGCGTGGAGCCACGCCGACATGGTCCGGGATGGACTGCAGCGACCGCTCCAGCGGACCCCAGTCGCCGGGGAGCAGGTCCTTGATCCACGGCCAGGGACCTCCGCCGTGGGAGATGAAGTAGGTGGGAAGCCTCGTGTCGTCGTTCCGATCCGCGGCATTGCTCGCCATTTCGGCGTCCTCTCGTCCTCTTGGTCCTCTCGTCCTACTCCCCCATTGCGGCGGTCGCCCGACGGGCCATCTCGTCGGCGTCGACGTCCTCGACGTGCGACGACACGTTCCAACGGTGACCCCACGGGTCGGTGAAGCGGGCGCTGCGGTCCCCGTAGAACTGGTCGGCCGGTTCGCTCACCGACGTGGCGCCCGCCTCGACGGCACGGCGGTAGGTGGCATCGACGTCGGGCACGTACACCGACAGCAGCACCGGGGTGCCGCCGATGGTGTCCGGGCTGAGGCTGGCGGCCTCGGGCCATTCGTCCGAGAGCATCAGCAGCGAGTCGCCCAGCTTCAGCTCCGCGTGGCCGACGCGCCCGTCAGGCGCGGTCATGACGTCGCCGTGTCGGGTGAAGCCGAGGACGCCGCAGTAGAACTCGATCGCCTCGGCTGCTCCCTTGACCGCCAGGTAGGGCGTGAGGCGGGGGTAGTCGTCCGGTACAGGTTGAACGGTCATGGCAGCACCTCCGGTGGCAGTCGATCCGATCCTCCCCCGAGGCCCTGTCGGACCGTACCGCCGATCGACCCGAAGCCGA
>JAFDWA010000313.1 GCA_018268735.1 Actinomycetota bacterium
ATCGAGGACCTCCCCGAGTTGCGCACCCGAACGGTCGCGTTCAACGCCAACGACCCGTACTGGGTGGCGCACCCGACGATCCGCCTCGATCCGGGGCCCGTGTTCTGCGGCCTGTACGGCCGACCGCTGTCGCCGCGCTCCCGAATGAACGCGACGGTGCTCGCAGGCGAGGCGCCGAGCGGGCCGACCGGTCCCGACGGCCGGTGGCTGCTCGCGGATCTCGAACGGGCGCTGCTCGACAACCGCTCGCTGCTCGCCGAGCAGCTCCTCGACGGCGTCATCGAGCGCTGCAGCACCTCGGACGACGACACCCTCGTCTCGGCGGCTGCGGTGCTGGCCGCATGGGACCGGGCATTCGACCTCGCCTCGACGGGCGCAGTGCTGTGGCGCGAGCTCCTCGCGACCTTCAGCGAGGACGACCTCCGCGCCGGCGGGTCGTTGTTCGCCGTGCCGTTCGACGTCGACGACGCCGTCGGCACACCACGCGGGCTCGCACCGGCACCGACGTCGGGACCGGACCCGATCCACACCGCCATGTGGACCGCGCTCGACGTGCTCGCCTCGGCGGGGATCTCCCCCGACGACGCGCTCGGCGACGTCCAGTACATCGATCGCTCCGGGGAGCGCATCCCGCTGCACGGCGGGTTCGAGGCAGAGGGGATCATCAACGTCGTCGCTCCCCTCGGCGCGTTCGCCGGCAGCGACTTGGAGCCGCGACCGGCCACGGGCACCCCGATCCCTGGGCGCACCGAGCGCACGGGCCTGTGCTCGACCGGCTACCCGGTCACCTACGGCGCATCGACGCTGATGGTCGTCGGCTTCGACGACCAGGGCCCCGTCGGACGTGGTCTGCTGACCTACGGCCAGTCCGGAGATCCTTCCTCGGAGCACCACGTCGACCAGATGCGTGAGTTCTCGCGCAAGCGACTGCGAGCCCTGCTGTTCCACGACGCCGACATCGACGCGGATCCGAACCTGAGCACCGAGGTGGTCACCGGTCCTCGGGCATCTGAGGGAATCCGGTAAGAGCACCCGCCGAGTCCGACACCAACTCTCCAGTCCCGGCCGACAACGGCCCACGATCAAGGAGACACCATGTCGACTCACCGTCCTCGCAGGTTCTACGCATCGGCTGCAGCACTGACCACGGTGCTCGCGCTCTCCGGCGGAGTCCTCACCGCCTGCAACACCAACACCCCTGTCGGCGCCGTCGCCTCATCCTCGATGCACGACGGGATGAACCACCGTCCGGTCGTCAAGCCCTCACGTCAGACGGTCCTGTACTCCAACATGCGCACCCTGTGGGATCAGCACATGCAGTGGACCTACGACGCGATCGTCGCCTTCGCCTCCGGTTCGCCGGGACTCGACGCCACCATCGGTCGCCTCCTGCAGAACCAGGTCGACATCGGCAACGCGGTGGTCCCCTTCTACGGCAAGGCCGCCGCACAGCAGTTGACCGACCTGCTCCAGACCCACATCAAGGAGGCCGTCCCGGTGCTGCAGGCTGCGAAGGCAGGTGACAAGGCAGCCCTCGACGCCGCAGTCACCGCCTGGTACGCCAACGCGGCGGAGATCGGCCAGTTCCTCGCCAAGGCGAACCCCAACTGGGCCAGGGCCGACATGCCCGAGATGATGAAGACCCACATCACCCAGACCATCGGGTACGCGACCGACGTCCTGACCGGCGACTACGCCAAGGCGATCGCCGACTACGACCAGGCGCAGGCCCACATGGACCAGATGGCCGACATGCTCTCCGCAGGCCTCGTCGCCCAGTTCCCCCGGAAGTTCTGAGCAGGCCACAGGAACCCGTCGTCGCAACGGTGGGCGGGTGCACGATGCAGTGCACCCGCCCACCGCATGCGCGCGTGGTGGCCTGACCGGACAGCTCGGCGTCCTTCCACGGCGAGGCCGACGCCGGACAGGCGTCACCGGGCCGGAGCGGACCGATCCCGCCACGACCATCGCCGTCCGTCGCCGTCCGTCACCGGCACCGTTCCTCCGAGGAGGCTGCACCTCGCCGTAGCCTGCCCGTCGCCACGCTGAACCCGAACCACGGATCCGAGGAGCTGCAGTGCCGATCGAGGACTCCAACCGACCACGTGACCTCGGCCGGGACGTCCACGGGTGGATCGACGTCTGCGAGCTCGACGACATCGTCGACCGCCGCGGCCTCGCGATGGTGCTGAACGGCAACGACATCGCGATCATGCGAGACGGCGGCCGTGTCCACGCCCTCGGGGGGACCTGCCCTCACCGTGGCGGACCGATCGCCGAGGGCGAGGTGATCGACGGGGAGGTCATCTGTCCGCTGCACCTCTGGGACTTCGACCTCGAGACCGGGATCTCGGTGTTCAACCCGGCGGACCACCTTCCCCGCTACGACGCCCGTGTCCGCGACGGTCGCGTCGAGATCGACGCCGACAGCGTGCCGCCGGGTCCAGGTCGGCCCGACGTCTACCTCGGTCCGTGGCTCCGTCGCGGAGCAACCGACCGAGGGATGCACCTGATCCACCAGCTCGCCGACGGCGGCAGGGCTCCGGTCGAGGCGATGGGCTCGAAGCGCTTCGAGCCGAGGCTCCGGGAGGTCCGCCCCTACCCGTCGCTCGACGACGTCGTGTTCCTGCCCGCCCAGCTCGCCCGGTTCCCGCTGCTGGACGACGAGCCGGTCGACACCACGACCCGACTCGGGACGCGGGCGGATCGGCCGATGCAGCTCGACATCCCGCTCGTCGTGTCGCACATGAGCTATGGCGCCCTGTCGAGCGAGGCGAAGGTCGCGCTCGCCACCGGCGCGGCAGCCGCGGGAACAGCGATCTGCTCCGGGGAGGGCGGGATGCTCCCCGCGGAACGTGCCGCGGCGGGCCGCTACGTCCTCGAGATGGCGTCGGGGTACTTCGGCTGGAACGAGGCGTCGATCGCGTCAGCGGACGCGATCGAGATCAAGGTCGGCCAGGGCGCGAAGCCGGGACTCGGCGGTGT
>JAFDWA010000314.1 GCA_018268735.1 Actinomycetota bacterium
GTTCGCGATCTTGATCCAGTCGTCGAGGAGGCCGACGCCGCCCGCTCCGAGGATCGCCGCCATCGTCGCGAGGCCGGTCCAGGTGAACACTCCGTCGTACAGGTTCGACGCCAGGTAGCCGGCGAACCCGCCGGCGACGATCGCGATGCCGCCCATCGTCGGCGTCCCGGCCTTGACCGTGTGGCCCTCGGGCACGTCCTCGTGGATCGGCTGGCCGATGTGGCGTCGGGTGAGCAGGACGATGAGCAGCCAGGTCCCGACGAGCGCGACGGTGGTGGCGACGCCACCCGCGAGCAGGAGCCGGATCATCGTGGGCCTCCGATGGGTCCCGAGCCCGGCGCGGGGGCGATCGGCGACGTGCGCCCGTCCATCTCGGCGAGCAGCTCGGCGACGACCTCGCGGTCGTCGAAGGGGGTGATCACACCGGCCACGTCCTGTCCCTGCTCGTGGCCCTTGCCGGCCACCACCACGACGTCACCTGGCTCCGCCGACGACAGCGCGACCTCGATCGCTTCGCGCCGGTCGGCCACCACGAGCGGCGCTCCGACGCAGCCCGCTCGGATCGCCTCACGGATGCCCGCTGGATCCTCTGTGCGCGGGTTGTCGTCGGTGATGACGACCCGGTCCGCCATCCGGCAGGCCACCTCGCCCATGCGCGGTCGCTTCGTCCGATCGCGATCACCTCCGCAGCCGAACACCACGGTGACCGATCCTGCGGTCAGCTCCCGTGCAGCCTCCAGCGCGTGCTCGAGCGCGTCCGGGGTGTGGGCGTAGTCCACGACGACGTCGAAGCCCTGACCCCCCCGAACGTGCTCGAAGCGACCGGGAACACCGGGCATCGACGCGAGAGCCGCCACGATCGTGTCGACGTCGACACCGAGCGCGGCGCACGCCTCGGCAGCGAGCAGCGCGTTGGCCGCGTTGTGGCGTCCCGACATCGGGAACGTGACGCGGCGTCCCCGCCATGCGAAGCCGACGCCGTCAGCCGTGCTGCGGACCTCGCCGGCATCCTGCAGGGTGACGGCGACCATCGGATGGTCGGCCCCGGCCGCATCCACCAGCAGCCGACCGTGCACGTCGTCCACGTCGATCACGCCGGCATGGGAGCGCTCCGGCTCGAACAGCATCGCCTTGGCCGCGAAGTAGGCCTCCGGGGAGCCGTGGAAGTCGAGGTGGTCCTGACCGAGGTTCGTGAACACCGCGACGTCGAACACCATGCCGTCGACGCGGTGCAGGGCGAGCGCGTGCGACGACACCTCGATCGCCAGGTCGGTCACACCGTCGAGGACCATCTCCGCGAGCGTCGCCTGGAGGTCGGTGGACTCCGGCGTCGTGCGAGCGCCCGTCAACGTGCCCACCACCCCCACGTGACGACCGGCGGAGCGCAACACGTGCGCGACGGTCGACACGACGGTCGTCTTGCCGTTCGTGCCGGTCACTGCGACAGATCGGAGTCGGTCGCCGGGATGTCCGTACACCTCCACCGCGGCCGGGGCCATGGTGGCGCGGACGTCGTCGACGACGATCTGAGGTACCGGGGTTCCGAGCGACGCAGGATCGAGGGGGCGCTCCACCAGCAGCGCCACCGCCCCTGCGGCGACCGCTGCCGCTGCATGGTCGTGCCCGTCGGCGTGGGTCCCGACGACGCAGCAGAACAACCCACCGGGGAGGACCCGGCGGGAGTCGTGGGTGATCGAGGAGAGCGGCGTCGATCCGCCGCTCGGAGCGACGTCGAGCAGACGTGCGCCGAGTCGCTGCGCGAGGCCTCCGACGGTCGTCGTCGCCTCGCTCACCGCACCGCTCCTTCCATCACCGCCGCGCCATCGTCGTCAACCGGACTGCTTGGACCGAGGGGGCACGGACGACGCAATCGTGGTCGACGGGGCCGCCGAACGGGTGGAGGCCCCCCTCGAGGATCGTCCCGGCACCGTCGTCGGAGTCGTCGTGGGCGTCGGCGTGGGCACGAGGGAGCGGTCGGTCGCCGCCGATCCGTCCGTCGCCGGGGTCGCTCGGACGAGCCCGCTGCTGTCGGGTGCGGTGCCGCCCGGCGCGGTGCCGCCCGGCGCGGTGCTGGCGGAGCTCGCCGCGCCGTCGGCTGTTGCGGGAGGGATCGACATCTCGCGGATCGCGAGTCGGGACAGGTCGCTGAAGACCGGGCCGGCCGAGGTAGAACCGGTGAGGCCCTGGGCCGTGTCGAAGATCATGACGGTGATCGACACCTGTGGACGGTCGGCAGGGAAGTACCCGGCGAAGGTGGTCACGTGGTGGTAGCGGCCATCGGGCCAGATGTACGCATCCTTGGGATCGACCTTCTGCGGGCTCGGCATCCGACCCGTGCCGGTCTTCGCCGCGACCGGGTAGCCCGGCAGGTCCCACTGCTTGCCGGTGCCGCTCTGGACCACGGCCTGCAGCGCCCGACTCACCCGTGAGGCCGTCGAGGCCGAGACCACCCGCTTCGTCGCGGCAGCGGGCGCGACGTCCATGCGACCGTCGTGGTCGACGACGCCCTCGACGAGCCGGGGTGGGACGTAGATGCCCTGGTTGGCGATCACGTTGTAGGCCGACCACAGCTGCAGCACGGTCGTGGACTGGAACGAGCCGATCGCAGCGGCAGCGGTGTCGGGCGGAGTCCAGGTCGACACGTCCGGGACCAGCCCCGCGCTCTCGGCAGGGTGCCCGAGCGACGAGCGACGACCGAACCCGAAGTCGACGAGTGCCTGGTGCAGCTTCTGTGCCCCGAGGCGCTGAGCGATCTGGATGGTGCCGACGTTCGAGGACTCGGCGACGATCTGGTCGACGCCCATCTGCTCTGTCGGATGCGTCTCGTTGTCGCTGAAGGTGCGGTCGTAGACCTTGATGGAAGAAGGGACGCTGAACGTCGACCGATCGTCGATCACCCCGGCCTCGTAGGCGGCGGCGGTGGTGACGAGCTTGAACACGGAACCCGCCTGGTAGGCGTTGGAGAACGCGAGCGGACCCGACG
>JAFDWA010000315.1 GCA_018268735.1 Actinomycetota bacterium
CGCGAACGCGCTGAGGTCCACCGCGTCGGGGGACGTGACGCAGCGGCCGAGTGTGGACAGGTCAGCTCCGTCCAGCCAGGTCGTGTCCATGCGGCCGTCACGCACCACCGGGTCGCGCAGCAGGTTCACCAGCAGGTCGCGGTTGGTGCGCAGGCCGTGGATCTCGGCGTCGGCCAGAGCGGCGGCGAGGCGGCGCAACGCCTCGTCGCGGGTCGGTGCCCACGCGACGACCTTGGCGATCATCGCGTCGTAGAAGGTGCTGATCTCGTCGCCGGCACCGACGCCCGAGTCGAGTCGGATGCCCGCGACGTCGGGGCCTTCGAACCGGGAGCGAACCCCGTCGATCTCGAACCGTCGGAGTCGGCCGGACTGCGGACGGTAGCCCGCGGCGGGGTCCTCGGCGTACAGGCGCACCTCGACCGCGTGCCCGGACGGCTCGGACACGACGAGCTCCGCGAGCGGTCGACCCTCGGCCACCGCGATCTGCAGCGCCACCAGGTCGACGCCGAGCACGGCCTCGGTGACGGGGTGCTCGACCTGGAGCCGGGTGTTCATCTCGAGGAACCAGAAGCGGTCGCGTCCGGGGTCGTAGAGGAACTCGACGGTGCCGGCCCCCCGGTAATCGATGGCGGCCGCTGCGGCCCGGGCCGCGTCGTGCAGCGCGGCGCGGGTGGCGTCGGACAGGCCGGGCGCCGGAGCCTCCTCGATGACCTTCTGGTGTCGTCGCTGCACCGAGCAGTCACGCTCACCGAGCACCAGCACCCCGTCGGACGCGCCGACGACCTGCACCTCGACGTGGCGGCCGTGCTCGACGTAGGGCTCGACGAACACGGTGCCGTCGCCGAACGCCGAGGCGGCCTCGGCGGTCGCGGCGTCGATCTCGGCGTCGAGCGCGGCGAGGTCGCGCACGACGCGCATGCCCCGGCCGCCGCCGCCGGCGGACGCCTTGACCAGCAGCGGAAGGTCGGCGTCGGTGGCCGAGGCGGGGTCGATGCCGTCGAGCACCGGCACCCCGGCGTCGGCCATGAGCACCTTGGCCGAGATCTTGGAACCCATCGCCTCGATCGAGGCGGGGTCGGGTCCGACCCAGGTGAGCCCGGCATCGATCACGGCGCGTGCGAGCTCCGCGTTCTCTGACAGGAACCCGTAGCCGGGGTGGACGGCGTCGGCCCCCGAGCGCGACGCGGCGTCGATGACCGCGGCGACGTCCAGGTAGGTCTCGGCGGGTGTGTTGCCGGGAAGGTGGACCGCCGTGTCGGCATCTGCGACGTAGGGCATGTCGGCATCGGCGTCGGAGTGCACCGCCACCGTCGCGATGCCCAGGTCGCGGCAGGTGCGGAACACCCGGCGGGCGATCTCGCCCCGGTTGGCGACCAGCATCCGGGTGATCACTGTGTGCTCCTTCACGATGGGTCATTCCTCATAGCGGCGCCCCTCTACATCCGGAAGACGCCGAAGTTCATGGCGCCCTCGATCGGCTCGTTGTCGATGACCGACAGGCAGATGCCCAGCACCGTCCGGGTGTCGCGCGGGTCGATGACGCCGTCGTCGTAGACCATCCCCGACAGGAAGTACGGCAGCGACTGCTCCTCGATGGTCGCCTCGACCATCTGGGTGATGCCGGCGAACGCCTCGGCGTCGAACGGCTCGCCCTTGGACGCGGCGGACTCGCGGGCGACGATCTCGAGCACGCCTGCGAGCTGCGCCGGGCCCATCACCGCGGACTTGGCCGACGGCCAGGTGAACAGGAACCGGGGGTCGTAGGCCCGGCCGTTCATGCCGTAGTTCCCGGCACCGTAGGAGGCTCCCATGATCACCGTCAGGTGCGGCACCTTCGAGTTGGACACCGCGTTGATCATCATCGCCCCGTGCTTGATGATCCCGCCCTGCTCGTAGTCCTTGCCGACCATGTAGCCGGTGGTGTTGTGCAGGAACAGCAGCGGCGTGTCCTTCTGGTTGGCGAGCTGGATGAACTGCGCCGCCTTCTGGGCCTCTTCGCTCATCAACACGCCCCGAGCGTTGGCCAGGATGCCGATCTCGTGGCCGTGCAAGCGGGCCCAGCCGACGCACAGCGCCGGGCCGTACAGCGGCTTGAACTCGTCGAACGGCGCTCCGTTGTCGTCGCCGGTGCCGTCGACGATGCGCAGGATCGCCTCGCGTGGGTCGAACGGCTCGCGCAGGTCGGTGGGGATCAGGTCGAGCAGTCCATCGGGGTCCAGGTCCGGCTCGACGTAGGTCGGCGGTGGCGGGCTGCCGCGCTTGCGCCAGTTGAGGCGGGCGACCACCCGACGGGCCAGGCGGATGGCGTCGTGCTCGTCGACGGCCAGGAAGTCCGACGAGCCCGACACCCGGGAGTGCATCTCGGCGCCGCCGAGCGACTCGTCGTCGCTCTCCTCGCCGGTTGCCATCTTGACCAGAGGCGGCCCGCCCAGGAACACCTTGGCCTGCTCCTTGACCATGATCACGTAGTCGCACATGCCCGGCACGTAGGCACCACCGGCGGTCGAGTTGCCGAACACGACCGAGATCGTCGGGCGCTTGGCCGCCGAGGACCGGGTCAGGTCGCGGAACGCCCGGCCGCCGGGGATGAAGATGTCCTTCTGGGTCGGCAGGTCCGCACCGCCGGACTCGGTCAGGTTGATCGACGGCATGTTGTTCTGCTGGGCGATCTCGGCGGCCCGGAACGACTTGCGCAGCGAGTACGGGTTGAGCGCCCCGCCCTTCACCGTCGGGTCGTTGGCCGAGATGACGCACTCGACCCCCTCGACGACCCCGATGCCGACGACCAGGCTGGCGCCGACGGGGAAGTCGGTCCCCCAGGCAGCGAGCGGCATCAGCTCGAGGAACGCGGAGCCCTCGTCGAGGAGCAGGTCGATGCGCTCGCGGGCGGTCAGCTTGCCGCGGGCATGGTGGCGTTCGACGTACTTGGCCCCGGCGTTGACGGCCTTGGTCTGCTCCTCGTGCA
>JAFDWA010000316.1 GCA_018268735.1 Actinomycetota bacterium
GTTCGGCTTCCTCTTCGCTGTCCTGCCCCGTTGCAGCGGTGGTCCCATCACCTGCCCTGGAAGTTCGGCTTTCTCTTCTCCTTGAACGCCCGCGGGCCTTCCTTGGCGTCCTCGGAGGCGAAGACGTCCCAGCCGTAGGTGAACTCGTAGGTGAGCGCCTCGCGCTCCTCCATGCCGTTGGTCTCCCGCAACGTCCGCAGCAGCGCCTTCACGGCGAGCGGCGCGCTGTAGTCGCCGATGACGTGGCCGATCTCCTTCGCCTTGGCGAGGGCCTGGCCGTCGGGCACGACGTGGCCGATGAGGCCGAGGTCCAGCGCCCGCTGCGCTGAGATGTGCTCGCCGGTCAGCAGCAGCTCGCATGCGACCGTGTAGGGGATCTGGCGTGGGATCCGGACCGCGGAGCCGCCCATCGGGTACAGCGACCACTTCACCTCGGAGATGCCGAATCGGGCCGACTCGCCGGCCACGCGGATCTCGGTCGCCCCGAGCAGCTCGGTGCCACCGGCGATCGCCGTGCCCTCTGCAGCGAGGATGATCGGCACCGCCGGACGCCACGTTCGCAGCAGCGCCTTCCACGGAAGGTCGGGATCGGCAGCCAGTCGCCCCTCGACGTCGACGCCCTCGGCGTCCGCGTTGCCCTGGTGGCCGCCCGCCATCTCCTTGAGGTCGGCGCCGGAGCAGAAGTTGCCACCGGATCCGGTCAGGACGACGACTCGGATCTCGGGGTCCTCGTCGGCTTCGACGAAGGCGTCGAGCAGGCGCACGAGCATCTCGCCGTTGATGGCGTTCTGGCGTTCGGGGCGGTTCAACGTCACGACGAGCAGGTGTCCGTCACGTTCGGTCAGCACGGCCGGCATGGTTCCCCCTCGGAGTCCTGGCTGGGTGGCGCACCCTACCGAGTGGCGGGAACGCGTTCTAGTTCCAGGTCGTGGCACGGTCCGTCGACGAAGCGATCGCTTCGATCAGCTCCTCGGCGGGCATCGGCCGACCGAACAGGTAGCCCTGCGCACGTCGACAGCCGAGGTCGATGAGCGCTCGTCGCTGCTGCTCGGTCTCGACGCCCTCGGCGGTGACCGCCAGGCCCAGCGAACGTGCCAGGTCGAGGATCGCGGTCGTGATGGCCATGTCGTCGGTGTCCTCGGGCAGGCCGTCGACGAACGTGCGGTCGATCTTCAGCACGTCCAACGGGAAGCGCTTCAGGTAGCCGAGCGAGCTGTAGCCGGTGCCGAAGTCGTCGATCGCGAGGGTGACGCCCACCTCGTGCAGCTCGAGGAGCGCCCGCATCCCGGCCTGGACGTCACGCATGAGCGCCGTCTCGGTCACCTCCAGGCACAGCTGCGACGGTGCCAGGCCGAGCTCGTCGAGGAGCTGCGCGACATCCGAAGCGAGGCCCGGTTGCTCGATCTGGCGGGGCGAGAGGTTCACCCGCAGGACGAAGGACTCGTCGACGATCCCCGCCCGCTGCCATCGCAGGACTGCGCGACATGCCGTCGCGAGCACCCATCGACCGAGCGCGACGATCGTGCCGTTCTCCTCGGCGAGCGGCACGAACCGGTCGGCCGTCATCAGGCCGCGCGTCGGGTGCCGCCAGCGCAGGAGCGCCTCGCAGCCGAGGACCTCCCCGGTGCACAGGTCGACCTCGGGCTGGAAGAACAGCTCGAACTCCGAGCGGTCGAGTGCGGCGGAGAGGTCGCGGTCGAGCTCGTTGCGCTCGATCGCCTCGGCCCTGAGGCGTTCGTCGAAGCGGCACACGCGGTCACGACCGAGCGCCTTCGCCTCGTACATCGCGGCATCGGCCCACCGGAGCAGGTCAGCGGGGCGTGTCGGCTCGTCGATCTCGACCACGCCGATCGAGGCGGTCAGGCGGAAGATGGTGCCGTCGATCACGACCGGATCACGCAGCGACTCCTGCAGGCGTTGTGCGATCTGCAACGCCTCGTCGGTGCCGATGTCGGTGAGCAGCACCGTGAACTCGTCGCCGCCGAGCCGCGCCAGCAGGTCCGACGGTCGGAGCACCGCTGCGAACCGCTCGGCGACGTTGCACAGGACCTGGTCGCCGATGCCGTGGCCGAGCGTGTCGTTGATCGTCTTGAAGCGGTCGACGTCGAGGAACAGCAACGCCAACCGGCTGCCGTCGACGTCGAGCGCGTCGCTCGCCTGAGCCACCGTCGCGAGCAGCAGCGAGCGGTTGGGCAGACCCGTCAGCGCATCGTGGGTGGCGCGGTGGGCGAGGTCCGACTCGTGGCGACGACGATCGGTGATGTCGCGCCCGACCATCAGGACCGACTCGACGCTCCCGTCCACCGCGAACTCGGGGACGAGCGTCGACTCGTTCCAGATCTCCACCTCCCCCGACCCGATCCCGTACTCCACCGTGATGGTCTCGCCCTTGGCGAACACGAGCCGGATCGACTCGCTGAGCGTGTTCGCCGCGACCGGCTCCAGGAGCGGCCAGCCGTCGCGCATGACGACCCCGGCTGCAGCCATCCGCTGGCTGACGCGCACTGCCGCTGCGTTCGCGAAGGTGACCCGCTCAGAGCGGTCGAACCGCATGACCGCGTCGGGCAGCGTCTCGACCAACGAGCCGAACCGGCGTTCGCTGCGGCCGAGCTGCGTCGCGGTCCTGCGAGCCTCGTCGATGTCGACGAGGTGGACGGTGGCGTACTGGAACTCGCCGGTGGGACGACGTGCCGCGGTGGCCTCCACACGGTGCCACCGGTACCCGGTCGGTGTGAGGAGCCGGACGTCGTCCGCTGTCGCCGCGGGCCCCGAGGTCGTGAGCATGTGCTGCCACGTGGGGGCCACCGCAGCCAGGTCCTCCGGATGGACCCGTTCGAGCGGGTTCATCCCCTCGAGCTCGTCGGTCCCGAGGCCGAAGAGCTGCGACGCGACCCGGTTCGCCCGCAGCACCCGTCCGGTCGGCGAGGTCAGCATCAACGGGACCGGCGCGTC
>JAFDWA010000317.1 GCA_018268735.1 Actinomycetota bacterium
GGCGAGAACGGGGAGCAACAGTGCGTAGAGGCCGGCGCTGATCGGCGCACCGGCGAGCTCGGCGTACGCCATCGCCGAAGGGAGCGCGAGAGCGGCGACGGTGAGTCCCGCAAGCGCGTCGGTGCGGAGTCGGTCCCCCGAGTAGCCCGACACCGATCGGAGGAACGGGATGAACCGCGTGGTGATCGGCGGCCGACTCTCCGACGCGAAGGCGTCGCGGCCGCCGTAGGCATCCCGGAACGGCTTCACCGCTCCAACCACAGCACGTTGCCCGGTCGACCACATCACCCGCGCCGGGCGATGTGAGCACAGCCCCGAACGACTCCACCGGGATCAGAGCAGACCGAGCGACCTCGCCCGTTCGACGGCGGCATCGCGATCACCGGCGTCGAGCTTCCGGTAGATGTTGCGGAGGTGCGTCTTGACGGTGTTCACCGACATGAACGTCCGCTGCCCGATGTCGGCGTTGCTCAACCGGGTCGGAAGATACGCCAGCACCTCGAGCTCGCGCTCGGTGAGATGGTCGATCAGCTGAGCTTGCCCGGACCGCACTGCACCTGCCTCGCGTGCGGCGTCGAGCAGTCGCCGGAGGAACGGTCGCGGCCTGCTCCGTCCCGTGCGCTCGAGCAATGGGATCACCGCGGAGCACTCCAGGAACGGGCCGACGAGCCCTTCGGGCTCAGCCGTAGCGACGACCCCCAGCACGGCCGTCGACGACGCCGCCGTCTCGCCTTCGGCGTCGAGGAGCACCGCGTCGCGGAGCCCGTGTTGGACCCGGTCGAGCAGGTCATCGTCATCGGGACGCCAACGTTCCAGGACCAGCCGGGCCGCAGAGCGGTCACCAGCGGCCAACTCCAGGTCGAAGCGCACCGGGTCGAGGAACCGGTCAGAGCAACCCGAGCCGAGTGTGACCCTTGCCGAGACGAGGTCGCCGGTCGCCAGCTGCTGGCGGGCGCGCAACGCTCGACGAGCCCGCCCGATGATCGGCGGTGGCTCCGCTCCGAGCATCGGTTCGTCCAGCAGCGTCAGCGCGGCGTCTGGCCCCTCGCGGAGCGAGGCGAGGCGTGCGAGCAGGTACGAGCGGGTGTCGAGGTCGGTGGATCCGCGGAGGAGGAAGGCCGGATGGTCCGGTGCTCCGAGGTGCTCCGCCGCCTCCAGCGGAGCGTTCCGCTCGATCGCGACCAGCCCGAGGGCGAGGCGGGCGCTGCTGAGCGCGACATGGCGCTGTACTCCCAACTCGACCCCGAACGCGACCGCCGACGACGCGAGCCGCTGCGCATCGTCGAGGTGTCCGGTCCACGCCCGTACGAGCGCGAGCGCACCCAGCGCGTTCATCCGCCACATCGCGTGCTGCATGCCCGGCATGGTGCAGGCCGTCTCCAGAGCGACGACCGCGTCGGTCGTGCGGCCGAGGTGGAACAGCGCAAGTCCCTTGATGACGCCGGCCAGGATCTCGATGGAGTCGCGGCCGCCGGCGGACAGGAAGTCGATCGCCGCCGTCGGGGCGAGGTCTGCATCGTCGAGCTCGCCCAGCACCCTTGACGCCACCTCGACAGCGCGGCTCGCGGGAAGCCCGTCGAGGGCACAGCAGCAGAAGAGCGCCTCGACGGCGATGCTCTCGCCGCGCGTGAGGTCATCGCGCTGTCGGAGCCGGCGGTGCGTCTCGGCGGCCGGGGTGAACTGGCACGCTGCGATCTGAGCCGCCATGAGGTTGATCGGAACGGCCGCCGGGGCATCGCGGTCGTGACGGTCGATGCGGCTCATCCAACTGGCCAGCGTCGCTGCGTTGCCCTGTTGGAAGAACTGGTCGCCGGCGTGCCTCACCAGTTCGAAGCCGTCGGCCCATGCCTCGGCGTCGAGCAGCTGCTCGACCGCTTCGGAGACGGCGCCGTGATGGCGGAACCACTCCGCCGACGAGCGACGGAGGGTCCCGAGCTCATCGACACCCAGCTCGAGGGTCGCTGCGTGCAGAAGCAGCTCGCGGAAGAGGTGGTGATAGCGGTAGCGGGTACCGCAGCGGTCCAACTCGATCAGGAACATCGAGTGGCTGTGGAGGTGGTCGAGCACCTCGCGGGAGTCGTCTCGACCGGTGACCGCAGCACACAGGTCGGCAGTCAGCCACGGCAGCACCGAGGTCCGCAGGAGGAACGATCGGGTCGGCGCGTCGAGTTGGCACAGCACTTCCGCAGTCAGGTACTCGACCACGAGCCGGTCGGTCCCCGCGAAGTCGTGGAGGAAGTCATCGGGATCGTCCGCTGTCCTCAGCGAGATGGAGGCGAGCTGCAGCCCTGCGGCCCACCCCTCGGTGCGGTCGACGAGGAGCTCGACCTGCCGATCGTCGAGCTCGTGCCCGCTCAGCGACCGGACCATCCGACGGGCTTCCTCGGGGGTGAAGGCCAGCTCAGCGGCGCGCACCTCGACCAGCTTCCCGGCCATGCGCAGCTGGCGCGTGCTGAGCGCCACGTCCCAGCGCATCGCAGCCACCACCCGGACGTTGGGAGGCAGATGCTGGAGGAACCACCCGAGGTCGTCGAGGACTCCCTCGTTCGTGAGCTGGTGCAGGTCGTCGAGCACCAGGACGACCTGACACGGCTGAGCAGCCAGATCGGAGACGAGACGGTCGAAGAAGTCCGCTCCGAGTCCTGCGGACCCGGACACGAGGTGCTCCCGGAGGCTCGGGTCGAGCGGTCTCTGGAGGTCGCCGAATGCCTCCAGGAGATCCGCTCCGAACGACATGGCGTCGTTGTGCCGGCCAGCGACCGAGATCGACCTCGCGCCGGTGGAGCCGTTCGAGGCGAGCCACTGCGCGATGAGCAACGACTTCCCGCACCCCGCGGCGGCGACCAACCGACCCACGCCACCGGGTGGGACCGCGTCCAACGCCTCCTCGAGGCGAGCGCGCT
>JAFDWA010000318.1 GCA_018268735.1 Actinomycetota bacterium
GGCGACGCGACGGGACCGGTCGTCGACGACCAGGCCGTCGCGGAGCTCGATGACCCGCCTCGCCCGCTCGGCGACGTCGTGCTCGTGGGTGATGAGGATCACCGTGCGCCCCTCGTCGTGGAGCCGATCGAAGATGTCGAGGACCTGGCCGGTCGACACGGAGTCCAGCGCGCCGGTCGGTTCGTCAGCCAGGATGATCGCCGGGTTCGTCGAGATGGCGCGGGCGATCGCGACGCGCTGCTGCTGACCGCCCGACAGCTCCGACGGCAGGTGGTTCCACCGGTCGCCCAGGCCGACGACGTCGAGCGCTGCACGGGCGCGCTCGACGCGCTCAGCGCGCTTCACCCCGCCGTAGACCATCGGCAGCTCGACGTTGGCGAGCGCTGAGGTGCGCGGCACCAGGTTGAAGGACTGGAAGACGAAGCCGACCTTGTGGTTGCGGATCTCGGCGAGCTGGAAGTCCTGGAGCTTCGACACGTCGACCCCGTCGAGGAGGTAGCGACCCGTGGTGGGTTCGTCGAGGCAGCCGAGGATGTTCATCAGCGTCGACTTGCCGCTGCCCGAGGCGCCCATGATCGCGAGCGAGTCGCCACGCTCGACCGCCAGGGAGACACCGCCGAGCGCGTGCACGACGAGGTCGCCGACGCCGTAGGTCTTCGTGAGGTCCTTCACCAGGATGACCCACGGGTCCTCCGGCGTCGGGCCGGCGGTCGAGGCACCCACCGGTGCGAGCTCGGGCGTCGTGGCGATCATCAGCGACCTCCGGCCGTGAAGCCGCCGCCTCCACCCCGGGCGATCGCACCGGCGCCGCCGATCCCACCCCCGGCGCTGGATGCCAACCGTGCCGCTGCACCTGACGAGGACACTGACGACGGCGGCGCCACCTCGACCTTCTCACCTGCCTGCAGGCCCGAGAGGATCTGCACGGACTGGTCCCCGCGGAGGCCGATGGTGACGCTCCGCTGGTCGACCTTGCCACCGCTGCCGTGCACCGTGAGGGTGGCCCGGGTGCCCCGGGCAGAGATCGCGGCGCTCGGCAGCATCACCGCGTCGTCGACCTTCTGGGTCACGATCGACACCTCGGTCGTCATGCCCGGCTTGACCTGGGTGGTGTCCTGGCCGGCGTCGAGCGACACCGTCGCGTCGTAGGTGACGACGTTGTTCACCAACGTCGAGTCGATGTCCACGGATGTCACGGTTCCGGTGAAGGGCTGCCCGGGGAGGGCGTCGAGGGTCATGCGTGCGGCCTGACCGACCGCGACGTGCACCGCGTCGGTCTCGCTGAAGCCGACCCGCACCTGCAACGTGGACAGGTTGGCGATCGTCACATCGACGCCGGAGGAGGTCGATCCCGACGAGGTCGTGGTCGACTTCGAGCCCGATCCGGACCCGGCCGTCGACGTCGCGCCGGACCCCGATGATGTCGCCGAGGTCCCCCCGACGGCGCCTGCCGACGAACTCGTGCCGGACGAGCCCGTGCCGGACGAACCCGTGCCGGACGAGCCCGTGGTCGATCCACCGGAGCCGGATCCACCGACCTGACCGGACACCGACGCGACCGTCCCCGCGATCGGCGCCCGCAGGACGGTGTCGGCCTCGGCCTGGTTCGCCGTCGACAGCTGGTTCTCGGCCGACAGCACCGACGCGGCGGCCGCAGCGACCTTGTCCGGCGAAGCGGGCTCCTCCTTCACGGCGTTGCCTGCCGCGGTCGAGGTCGTCCCCGCCTGTGCTGCAGCGACCTGGCCCTGGGCGGACTGGACGCTCTGCTGCGACTTGAGTCGGGTCGACGCCGCCGCGTTGGTGGTGGCGGAGACCGCCGCCTGGTCCTGGGTGACCTTCGCGGTGAGAGCGTCGACCGTCGCCTGGGGTTGGCCGCCGGCCTGGGCGTCGGCCAGGCTCGTCTGATCGGCCGCCAACGTCGCCTGGGCCTGCAGGACGTTCGACGACGCGGTGGCGTCGTCCTGCTGGGTCGATGCAACGGTGCCGCTCAGCGCGGCCTGCGCGTTGGTGAGCCCCACCTGGCTCTGCGCCAGCGCGGCCTGGTCCTGCGCGAGCTCGGTGGGTGTGAGCCCCTGCAGCAGCTTGGTCTGCGACGCGACCGCGGCGTCGAGCTGGGCCTGGGCGCTCGCGACCTGTTGACGCGGCTGGGTGTCGTCGACGCGAGCCAGCTCCTGGCCGGCGCTGACCTGCTGACCGACCGCGACCGAGATCGACGTGACCGGCTGAGCGGCGACGGTGGAGCGGAAGGTCGCGTCAGCGGTCGCTCCCGCGGCGATGTTGCCGGTCCCCGTCACCGATGACAGCACCACACCTCTGGTGGCCGTCACCAACGACGGGGCGCTGCTGGCCGTCTGCGCGTCGCTGGTGACAGCCGCGTAGCCGAGGTACCCGAGGCACACCAGGAGGACGACGAGCCCTCCGTGGAGCAGTGCGCGTGCTCGCATGTCGACTCCCTCCGGCTCAGGCTGTCGGGATCGACGTGGTCGAGGAGGGTTGGCCGCTCTGGCCGGGGACGGTGCCACCGGCGGGGCCGCCGTTCGCCCCCTGCGGCAGCAGCGGTCGGCACACCGCCGCTGCTGCCTGGTAGGCGGGGCTCGAGCGGTCGACGGTGACCGGCGGGGCGGTGGAGCTCGATGGCGGTACCGACGATCCGGAGGTCCCGTTGGCTGGACGTGCAGGCAGCGTGACGCCGTGGTCCGCCATGCAGCTGCGGTACGCCTGGAACGCCTGGCTGTTGAACGCACCCTGGCCGCTCCGCTTCGGCCGCAGGCTCGCGCATGCCTGGCGGGCGGCATCCATCTGCTGCTGGGTCACGCCGGGGGGCAGCTGCCTCCGGAACGAACCCCCCTGGCCGGACCCCGAGCCCGGCGTTGCCGCCCCGACGCCGGAACCG
>JAFDWA010000319.1 GCA_018268735.1 Actinomycetota bacterium
GTCGAGCTCCGTCCACATCTCGGTCTCGATCGCGTCGGCCACCCGGTGGGTGAGCTCGACGACCTCGAGCGGGACCGCACCTGAACCGCCGTCGGCGAAGCGGAGGAGACGCTGCGCCTCGTGGTCGTCGAGGCCCGCGGGCAGCGAGTCCACCTTCCCGCGCTTCACGGTGTCGACCAGCGCGTTGATCGCGCCGCACGTCGCCGTCGGGCGATCCTGCTGGCGACGGAGGCTCTGCCCGAACCCGCCGTCCGGGTCCATGCCGATGTGGGGCATGCCGAAGACGAGCAGGTGACCTCGGCCGTCGGCGTCGGGGACGTGGGACAGGCATGCCTGCCAGCCGGTGCGTCCGAGCGACGGCAGCCCACCGAGGCCGCCGAGCGCGAACGGACGGTGCCAGCGCTGCGCGACCTCCTCGATGAGGTGCTGGGTCAGCTCGTCGCGGCAGATCGACACCGCAGCGAACGTGTCGTCGGGTCGGAACTCGAACGGGTCGAGCGCGGTGGCGACGCGGTCGAGGTACGTGCCGATGGGGACGGCGTCGGGGAACTGGGCACGGAGGCGGCTGAGGATCGGCACCTGTTCAGGGTTCCACGGCGTCACCGTCGGCATCCAACCCGGTGTCGTGGGTTCCGTGCCGACGCAGCACCGTGACGGCGATCGCCGCAGAGATGACGATCGACGCTGCGAGCGCGAGCCGCGCACCGCCGATCCCCTCGGCGTGGTTCTGCAGCCAGCTCTGCACACCCCGGGTCCAGTCCACCACCCCTGACGATGCACCCGATCCCAGCTCGCGGAGCTCGACCCAGCCGTAGTAGGCCACGAACAGCCCGGCGACGACGAGGAGCCCCCCGGAGATCTTCTGGATGTGGGGGAGCATGCGACGGAAGGTCGTGACGATGCCGGTGCGGGCGAGTGCGACCGCCAGGGTCAGGATCCCGAGCGTCATCCCCATGCCGAGGCCGTAGGCGAGGAACGCGGCGAAGCTCTGCACGAACGAGCCGTCGATCGTGACCGATACGAGGCCGATGAACACCGGGATCGTGCAGCTCAGCGACGCCACCGCATAGGAGATCCCGTAGAGGAACATGGTCAGCAACTCGCGTCCGTCGCGGCTGACGTCGAGGTGGGGGACCCGGACGATCGGCTCGAACCCACGCAGGACCGCGATACCGAGCACGACGAGGCCGATGCCGATCACGATCGTGAACCACGGGAGGCGGGTCCCGACCACGGAGCTGACCGACGACCAGATCAGGCCCATGATCCCGAACACGACGAGGAAGCCTGCGGTGACCGATGCCGACACGACCAGCGCTCGCATCGCCGGGCTGCTGCGCATGGTCCGACCGGCCGAGGGTGCGTTGGTGGCGTCGTCGGCGTCGAGTCCGAGGAAGTAGCTGAGGTACGCGGGTAGCAGGGCGAACCCGCACGGGTTCACGGTGGCGACCATGCCGGCGGAGAACGCGATGGCGAGTCGGGCGCCCACGGGGTTCGTTCGCTCAGCTCAGCAGATGGTTGGTCTGCAGCATCTCGGTCAGCTGATCCGATGTCAGCGCACCGTTGTGGACCTCGACGACCTTGCCCTTGGCGTCGATGAGCACCGTGCGGGGCAACGCTGTTCCGCCGAACGCTGCGAAGATCTCCGCCTGCGGATCGCGGGCGTTCGGATAGGTCACGCCGGTCTTCGCGACCATGTCCTTGCCGGCGTTTGCGGTGTCTGTGACGTCGACGCCGATGACGGCGACTTTGGCGGCGTGGTCGGTCGACACCCGTTGCAGGTCGGGCATCTCCTTGAGGCATGGGGCACAGGTCGAGGACCAGAAGTTCAACACGACCGGCTTGCCGCGCAGTTCCGACAGGGACTGCCGGGTGCCGTCGAGCATGTCGAGCCGGACATCCGGTGCGGCGTCGCCGACTCGGACCGGGTCGGTGCCGTCGGGGACGAGAGCGGTGACCTGCAGGTCGTCGAGGGCGTCGGTCACCTTGACGGCTTTGCTGTCGGATCGGGTGCCGAACCACAGGACTGCACCTGCAGCGAGGAGCGCGACAGCGGTGATCAGGAAGAGTCCAAGCGGCCCGACCGGCAGCGTTCGGCGACGCCCCGAGGGGGGTGGGTTCTCGGCGCTCGTGGCGCCGTCGGAGGCGTCGGTGACGTCGGGTTCGGTCATGGGAGGGGTGCGGGGACCCTATGGCGGGGTCGACCCGTGCCGACCCCGCCACTGTAGTGACGTCGTCGCCGGCCGGTCAGGTCGGCGACGACGAGTCGTCGGTCACGCGGACGCCTTCACAAGGCGACGGTAGGCGTCCGGCACTGCGACCTCGGGGAAGCGGTCGCCCGGGCGTGGGGTCTTCGGTGGCCGGCCGCGCCGTCGCTTGTGCAGGACGATCCGGCCGGCGACGAACAGGTGGCCGCCCCAGATGCCGAACTGCTCGCCGCGATCGACCGCGGCGTCCAGACATCGGGTCCGGACCGGGCACCCCACGCAGATCCGCTTCGCCTCGCCGATCTCGTCGACGTCGTCGGAGAAGAACAAGGTGGTGTCGAGGTCGCGGCACGCTGCTTCCTTCTCCCATGCGTCGGTGACACGGGTGAGTCCGACGGCGACCTCGACGGGGAGGGGGGTCTCGAGGATGGTCATGTCGGTGGCTCCTTGCGTCGATCTTGCTGGCGGGTGGCGGTCTGGACGGTTGGGTTCGGACGGTGGTGGGTCTGGGTGGTGGGTTGGGGCGGTGCGGTCGTCGGGGCGGTGCGGTCGTCGGTGTGACGGAGTGCGGGCCAAAAGCGACGAGCCGCCGGGTGGAATCCACCCGGCGGCTCGGAGCCGTTCCTGCGCTGTCGCCCGTGGGGCGGGTCAGTGCGGAGGGGCTCCC
>JAFDWA010000031.1 GCA_018268735.1 Actinomycetota bacterium
TGGTCACCGAGGACCGCGCGGCGCTGGTCGATCTGCTCCGGCGTTGGACGGCAGCAGCGGCCCGGATGACCCGCGGCGACGCTGCCGGCCCCACCGGAGCGATGGACGGCCCGCTCGACGCGCCACCTGACGACACCGGAGAGGCCTACGGCCTCGCGCCGTCGGGGCTGACCGTCACGATCGGATTCGGACCGACGCTGTTCGAGCGTGACGGCGTCGACCGCTTCGGCATCGCGTCGTCGCGTCCGGTGGCGCTGGTCGACCTGCCGCACTTCCCCAGGGACCGATTGGACCCGGCGCGGTCCGGTGGCGACATCTGCGTGCAGGCCTGCGCGCACGACCCACAGGTCGCGGTCCACGCAGTGCGCAACCTGGCACGGATCGGGTTCGGCGTGGTGTCGGTTCGATGGTCCCAGCTCGGCTTCGGTCGGACCTCGTCGACCTCCACGTCGCAGACCACCCCGAGGAACCTGTTCGGGTTCAAGGACGGCACGGCGAACCTGAAGGCCGAGCAGCCCGAGGCGATCGACGCGCACGTGTGGGTCGGGCCCGACGACGACCGCGCCGCGCGGTGGATGTCCGGTGGCTCCTACCTGGTCGCCCGTCGCATCAACATGCACATCGAGACCTGGGACCGCTCGTCGCTGCGCGAGCAGGAGGCCATCGTCGGGCGGGACAAGCGCGAGGGAGCGCCGCTGTCGGGCGGCACCGAGCTCACGCCGGTCGATCTCGCAGCGAAGGGGTCCGGAGGTCCGAAGGTCCCAGCGGACTCCCACGTCCGCCTCGCCCACCCGGACGAGAACGACGGGGTGCAGATCCTGCGTCGTGGGTACAACTTCACCGACGGCAGCGACGGCCTCGGACGCCTCGACGCGGGCCTGTTCTTCATCGCGTTCGTGCGTGATCCACGACGCCAGTACGTTCCGATGCAGACCAAGCTCGCGCGGGACGACGCGATGTCGGAGTACCTGCTGCACACCGGCTCGGGGCTGTTCGCCGTGCCACCCGGCGTGCGATCGGCACGTGGCTTCGTCGGTGAGACGCTGTTCACATGAACCGGGTTTTGCCGTCGCCTCACCGTCGTTGAAGCGTCCGGAAAGCCGTCGTTCTGCATGATGTCGGGTACCCCCCGAAGCAGGAGCAGCGGTGACCGTCCTCGACGCACGTCCAACCCAGGCCACGACGGACGAGATCGAGGTCGGTCCACCGCCTCCTGATCGGTCCGCTGCCGGCCCGAGGGGACCGGGCGGGCGCCGAGGTGGTCGCCGCGGCGACACCCCTCGACGCCGCCGGCACCTGGTGCGCAACCTGGCGATCGTGCTCGCCGTGGTGATGGTGCCGGTCGGCTGGTCCTACGCGGGCTACCTCACCGCTCCGGGCGACGCGCCGCTGCAGGTTCGCAGCGTCGACTGGCTCCGGGACCACGGCTTCGAGTCCGCCATCAACGATGTGGAGCAGTGGTGGTACACGCGCAAGCGGCCGACCGGCTCGCATCCGCCGAAGGCCGACATCCCGATCGCGCTGCGGCGAACCTCGGCGACGGTGCCGGCGGACGCCGATCGAGCCGTGACTGCCGATCGAAAGGTGACCGCCGATGGTTCCGTGACCGCCGACACCGGCGTGAGCGCTGCCGGTGCCGCGCCGCAGCGCGGGACCCTCGAGGCGGTGTGGATGCCCGTGGCGGGTCTCGCGTCGGGGCCCGGCGCAGTGCAGGAGACGTACCTGCACCCGGATGCCGCGGCGCCGGCGGTGATCGCGGACGTCGTGCGCTTCGACCAGTCGAAGCTGCGCACCGTGTACGTGCCGGGGACGAAGGAGCCCGGCGGGACGTGGGCGTGGGGCTCGGAGATCCCGATGAGGGATCGTCCGACGGTCATCGCTGCGTTCAACGCCGGGTTCAAGTTCCGCCACACCCGGGGCGGTGTGTACACCGAGGGCCGTCACGCGGTCCGGCCGTTGGAGGCAGGTCTGGCGTCGCTGGTGATCGACCGTTCGGGTCGAGCGGACGTCGTCGCGTGGCCCGGCCCGTCGGCGTTGACGAAGGACGTGGTGAGCGTTCGCCAGAACCTGGACCTGATCGTGGACGCCGGCGCGCCGGCGAAGGGGCTGAAGGCCGACCGCGGTGGCAGGTGGGGCACGAAGCGCTCCCAGTTCCAGTACACGTGGCGATCAGCGGTCGGCGTCGACGCCCAGGGCCGCCTGCTCTACGCGGCGGGGAGCCAGATCACCCTCACGCAGCTCGCCCGGGCGATGGTGGACGCCGGTGCGGTTCGGGCGATGCAGCTCGACATCCACGACGGCGTCGTGACCTTCAACTGGTTCCGCCCGGATCCCGCCTCGAAGCTCGGTGTGTCAGCAGCGAAGCTGAGCCCGTCGATGCAGCGCAAGGCCACCCGCTTCCTCTCGGCTGACTGGCGCGACTTCATCGCCGTGCAGGTCCGCTGAGTCTCGGGGACGCCGGCCTCACGCTCCTGGCGCCGTGGCATCGGGCAGCACGAGTCGGAACGACGTCGGCGACGTGGTCGCCACCACGAGTCGGCCTCCCTCCGCCTCGGCCAGGGACCGAGCGAGGCTGAGTCCCACGCCGTGACCGGTCGCTCCGGGGTCCCTGCGGATGAACAGCGCGGACGGGTCCCGGTCGATCGTGCCCGGGTCGGTCACCTCGACGACGAGGCCACCGTGGGCGGCGTCGCGCAGGCCCACCGTCACGGTGCCGGACCCGTGCTCCAACCCGTTCGCGATGAGCACGTCGAGGATCTGGTCGAGGACCGCGACGCTCACGTGCACGTCGACGGTGCCGTTGCGACGGCAACGCAGGGTCCGTCCGGCCTCCTCGAAGCGTCCGTCCCAGCGGAGGTGGATCTCCGAGACGAGGTGCTCGACATCGAGTCGTGCCCGCGGCGGGGGACGGTCGCGGGCGACGGCGAGCAGCGTGGTGATGGTCTCCTCCAGTCGGTCGATCTGGGTGAGCGCCTCGTCCAGCACTCGCTCGGTGTCGGGGCGGGGGTCCATCAGCTCGGTCTCGACCGACAGCCGGAGCGCGGCGAGAGGGGTGCGCAGCTGGTGGGATGCGTCCGCCGAGAACGACCGCTCGCGCGCGAGCATCGCCTCCAGCCGGCCGGCGGTGTCCGACAGCGCCGAGGACGTCTCGTCGATCTCGGTGATCCCGCTTCGGCGCGCCTCGACCGCGAAGTCGCCGTCGCCGAGGCGGACCGCGTCGTCGCGGAGCCGTCGCACGGGGCGGGCCAGTCGGGCGGCGACGAAGGACCCGACTGCGGCGGCGATGCCGATCGCGACCAGGTCGAACAGCACCAGGAGCAGCACCGCGTGTCGGGTCCGGTTCGTGGTCTCCGAGACCGGCTCGGCGACCCGCACGATCGCGATCCGCTGCTCGTTGACCAGGAACGGATCGGCGAGCACGCGCTCTGCCCCGTCGATCGACCTGACCGCGATGCGCTTGGCCTTCTTCGTGACCGCGTCGGCCCGGTCAGGTCCGACGCCGGCGAGTCGGTTCCCGTCGGGGCCGTAGACGGCGATGTGGAGGTCGCTCGGGACCTTCGGGAACTCGATCTCCTCGCCGTTGCGACCAGGGGCGATCGACAGCAGTGCAGCGGTGCGCTCGGCTGCGCGTTCGAGCTCCCGGTACGCGTCGTCGCTGCGTCGGTGTGCGGTGATCACCGCGAGCGGCACGGTGAGGACCGTCGTCGCCATCACCGTCACCCCGATGATCGCAACCAGGATGCGACGCCTCACGCCGCGTGGATCCCGGTCATGCCCGGTCGTCGGGGTTCACGTCGGACGTTCCCGGTCGACGGAGTCCCAGCGGTAGCCGACGCCACGCAGCGCGGTGATGCGACTGGGTGCGCCGGGCTGCTCGCCGAGTCGTCGCCGGAGGGCGGCGATGTGCACGTCGAGCGTCTTGGTCGAGCCGAACCAGTTCTCGTCCCACACGCGGGTCATGAGCTGCTCCCGAGTGACGACCTTGTCGGAGTGGGAGATCAGCTCGACGAGCAGGTCGAACTCCTTGGCTCGCAGCACGATCTCGGAGCCGCCGAGGATCACCCGTCTCGCACCGGTGTCGACGATGAGGTCGCCGTCGTCGTACACCGGGGCGGCGTCGTCGTCGAGAGCCCGGGTGTGGGCGCGAACGCGCGCCAGCAGCTCGGCGAGCCGGAACGGCTTGGTGACGTAGTCGATCGCCCCGGAGTCGAGGCCCAGCACGACGTCCATCTCGTCTGCCCTGGCCGTCATCATGATGATGCGCAGCTCCGGCCAGCGGTCCAGCAGGTCCTTCGCCACGTCGAGCCCGTCCCCGTCGGGCAGCCCGAGGTCGAGGAGCACGAGCGCGGGTTCGATCGGGACGGATCGGGCATCGGCGGCCGTCGATGCAAGGGTCGTGTCGTAGCCGGCGGCGTCGAGTGCCCGCTGGAGGTTCGATCCGATGGCGGCGTCGTCCTCGACGATGAGGATCATCGGCTCACCCACGGTCACGATCCTTGCCGCTCGACGGGCGTGCGCGCCACGGTCACCCCAGGAGCTTCGACGCGGTGACGGGCTCGAGTCCCTTCGCCCGGATGCCGTCGAGGATGCGCGGCAACGCGGCGATCGTGCCCGGATGTCCGAAGTGCAGGCTGAGGATCGATCCGGGTCCGACGGTCGCGAGGGTGCGCGAGACCACCGCAGCAGTGCCGGGATCGCGGTAGTCCAGCGGATCGACGTCGAATCCCAGCACCGTGGCGTACCCGGCCGACCCGGCGGCGTCGAGCACAGCGCTCGACGGTCGGTCGGTGCCGTTCGCGGTGCCCGACGGTCGGAAGAACGCGCCGGGCGTGCCGGTGAGGCGCTGGAGGACGTCCCGGCACTCGACGATCTCGGCTTCCATCTGCACAGGTGTCAGCTTCGGGAAGCTCCGGTGGTTCTGGGTGTGGTTCGCGAGCTCGTGGCCGTGGTCGAGGAGCTTCTTCGCCCAGTCGGGGTGCTGCTGGAGCCACGAGCCGACGACGAAGGCCGTGATGGTGGCCTTGCCGCTCGACAGGGCGTCGAGGAGCTGTTGGGCGAGGCCGAGGTCGCCGTCGGTGTGGAACGTGAGCGCCACCTGGTCGCGACCGGGAGGTCCGGAGCTCACGAAGCGGGCGGTACCGGGTGCCGCCGTCGACGTGGTGGTGGACGTGCTCGCAGGACCGCTGGTGTCGGAGGTCCCAGCGGGGGGTGTGGAGCCGGGTGATCGTCGCCGTTCAGCGGCGGAGGATCGCCCCTGCGCACACGACGAGGCGGCGGCGACGGCGCCACCGATGAGGCCGGTCAGGGCGGCTCTCCGTGAGAGGTTCATCCACCCGGCGGCGCAGGTGCCGCCTGGTTCAGTTGCGCCTGCTGCAGCGACCAGCCGGCAGCTGCTGCAACCTGCTCCGGGGTGAGGGTGACCCGCGGCGCCCGCACCAGCACCGGATAGGGATCGATCGCGGCGGCGCCACCGGGGTGGATCTCGAAGTGGAGGTGGCTCGAGGTGCCGATCGCGTTGCCGGTGTTGCCGACGGTGCCGACGACGGTGCCGACGGCGATCTCCTGTCCGGCGACCAGCGGAGCCCAGTCACGGAGGTGCGCGTAGTAGTAGCGGTAGCCGCTGCGGCCACGGGTCCACACCGTCAGGCCGCCGAGCCGGTTCGTCCCCACCTTCTCGACCCATCCGTCCTCGACCGCGACCACGGGCGTGCCTGCACGTGCGAACAGGTCGTTGCCCTGGTGGGATCGGCTGCATCCGTCGCGGCAGTAGCCGAAGCTCGACACGAAGCTGGTCGGTCCGGCGACGGGGAACACGAACCCCGGGATCATCGCCGGAGTCGCAGCCAGCTGCGTCTCGGCCTCGGTGGCAGCGGTCTGCGCCGTCGTGAGCGCTGCTCTGGCGCCCTCCAGGGCCTGCGATGCAGCGGTCTCGGCGTCGACCGAGCTGCGAAGGCGTTGCGACACCGCCCGGCGGTCCGAGCGGTACTGCTCGGCGAGTCGACGGTCCGAGTCGGTCACCGCGCCCGGCAGCACCACCCGGTCGGCCTCGCTCGGGAGGTCCGTCGACGGTCGCAACCGCAGACCGGGCTGACCGGCGCCGACGTACGAGGCGGCGACGCGGCGGGTGAACCGGTCCCGGATCTGCGCGTAGCGGTCGGCGGCAGCCTGGTTGGCGCCCTCCACTGAGGCCCGCTCCGCCTGGGCCGCGGCGAAGGCGGATTCAGCCTGGGCCAGCGCGGTCTGTGCCGCGACCAGTCGGTTCTGGGCGAGGTCGACGTTCGCTCTGAGGCCGGCGAGCAGCGGGTTGGTGATCCCGACGCCGTCCCAGGGGCCGCGGGGGTTGTCGGGGGTGGTGTCGAGCTCGTGCTCGTCGGACGCGTCGCCCTGGCCGGTCGGCAGCGGGACCGACGGATCGATCGGGTTCACGGCGCCGGGCGGCAGGGTGGTCGTCGTGTCCGGGGGCGCCGTGGTGGTCGTGTCGTCGGGGAGCGAGGTCGACGTCGTCGAGGTCCCGGTGCCCGCAACGGTGGTGGAGGTGCTGGAGGTGGTGGATGTCGAGGAACCGGGCAGGGTCGTCGAGGGCTCCTGCGCTCCGATCGCAGGGCCGACAGCGACGACCGCGACGACCGCGACGACGCTCACCACGACTCGCTTCGGCGTCACCGGCGACCGCCGCTCATCTGGACCTCCGCAGGGCGGTGGCGGTGGTGAGGATCGACACGAGCGTGCACACCAGCACCGTCACGACCATCACCACGACGACGACCGCACGGGTCCCCGCCGCCGAGGGGAGCAGCGAGCTCACGACCGAGCTGGTGGAGGACCCGGCGCGCCACGCGGCTGCGCACAGCAGCGCGCCGGCGACGCCGGCGCCGACGATGCCGATGACCACGCCCTCGATCGCCACAGGTGCCGCGATGTAGGTCCGACCGGCTCCGAGGGAGCGCATCATGTCGATCTCGCGCTGGCGTGCGGTGATCGACGAGCGGATCATCGTGGCCGACAGGACCACGCCGACGACTCCGAGCAGGACCGCGAGCCAGGTGCCCAGTCCCGACACGGCGCCCGAGAGGTCACGCACGTCCCGCACCGCGTCGTCCGCGGTCACGACCTGGTACACCGCGGGATCCGAGGTGAGCGGACGCGTGATGCGCCGGATGAGCGACGGGTCGGCGTCGACCGGTGCCACTCGGAACGACGACGGCAGCAGATCCGGAGTCACCGCGTCGGTCATCGTGGCGTCGCCTGCATACAGACGCCGGTACTCGACGAAGGCCTGCTCCTGGGTCACCCGGGTGACGCGACGGACGCCCTCGGCCGACTCGAGCTCGTGGCGGACGCGTGCCGCGTCGTCCCGGGTCGCTCCGGGTTGCAGGTAGACGACGAACTCGACCCCGTCGGCCCACCGCGACATCGTGGCGTCGACACCGGCACGGGCGATCGCCGCGCCACCTGCGAGGACGGCGCACAGCGACACGGTCAGCACCGCCGAGGTCGCGAGGCCCGGTCGTCGACGGATGCCGCGGAGCGCGTCGCGGAGGGAGTATCCAGCCATCGCGACGACGCGAGTCCAGGCGTTCTCACGGCTGGTCGTGTCACCGAGGTCGCCGGCGAGGAACGAGGCGATCGCCTCGTCGTGGGCGACGCGGGACTCGGTCCCGGATCCTGGATCCGGGACCGGCTCGTCGATCACGTCGACGGTCGACACCTGCTCGTCGTTCTCAGTCACCTGCGGAGGTCTCCACCCCGAACCTGCGCCGGCACGGGCACGGCGCTCCAGGCTACAGGACAGCGGCGCGATCTCCCCGGCGAGCGCGTCAGGGGTGAAGCATCGTTGACCGTGCGGTGAGGGGCTACGTTCCGGCGATGGCGGCGCCCGGCAACCCCCTGGACCGGTTCGTCGACCGCATCGACGGCCTCCAACGGCGGACCCGCCCTGCTGCGGTGCTCGTCGGAGTGCTCAAGAAGTACGGCGAGGACCGTGGGGGCCAGCTCGCGATGATCCTCACCTACCGGGGGTTCTTCGCCTCCTTCCCCCTGCTCCTGGCGTTCGTCAACGTCGTCGGCCTGCTGGTGCGCAACGACGACCAACTCCGCTCCCAGCTCCTGCACTCGACGCTCGGCGAGGTGCCGATCATCGGGACCGAGGTGCTCAAGGCCGAGGTCGGTGGCAGCGTGACGGTGGTCGTCGCGTCCGTGGCGGTGTCGCTGTGGGCGGGGCTCGGGTTGCTCGAGACGCTGCAGGAGCTGCTCAACACCGTCTGGGAGGTGCCGGTGTACGAGCGTCCGAACTGGTTCGTTCGCCGTGCTCGGTCGCTGCCGGCAGCCGGACTGCTGGCAGCGTGCCTCGTGCTGTCGGGATCACGAGCGTGGTTCTCGCTGTCGGGTCCGGCTGCTGCGGTGGTGTCGGTGCTCACCCCGACGGCGGCCGGGGCGCTGTGCTACCTGGGGCTGCACGCGCTGCTGTGCGAGCGGAAGGTGCCGGCGCGCCACCAGCTGCCGGGGGCGGCGTTCGTCGGCGTGAGCTGGCTGGTCCTGCTGTCGCTCGCCGGTTGGTACGTCGATCGCTTCGTCGTTCGCAGCTCCGACACCTACGGGGTGTTCGCCGTCGTGTTCGGGCTCCTGTCGTGGGCGTACCTGCTCGGGATGCTCTACCTCTACGGCAACGAGCTCAGCGCGGTGCTCCACGCGCATCGGTGGCCGCGCAGCCTCTCGGGTCGTGACCTCACCGATGCGGACCGGACGGCGTTCGCCGGGGTGTCGGAGCGCGAGGTGCGAGTGCGTGGCACCGACATCTCGATCGACGTGCCCCGTGACCCCTCGCCCCCGGACGAGGGGTGAACCCGGGCGCATCGGGGCGACCGGTGTGCTGTCGTATGGTCGACCCGTCAGTCGTGTCGTGGTTCGACGCGCTCGATGGTCGGTCGGTCCTCGGAGGGTTCCGCTGACGGGAGGTGCTCCTCGCCGAAGCTGATGCCCATCGCAGTGGCAGCCTCGGTCCGCGCGTCGCCGTCCGTGTCGGGCAGCAGGAACGGCACGTTGACCACGACGGTGTCCTTGCGGAACTTGAGGGCGAGCTTCAACGCCAGGGCCGACTGGTTGTGGAAGATGCCCTGCCACCAGTGCGGCAGCACGAACTCGGGGATCACGACGGTCAGGTAGTCGTGGTTCCAACGCCGGTCGAGCTCGTCGAGGTAGTCGACGACGGTGTGGGTCAGGTCGCGGAACGGCGACTCGATGATCTCGAGCGGGATCGACACCCCGAAGCGCTGCCACGCCTCGCGCACCCTGGCTGCCTCGTCCTCGTCGATCGCGACGGTGACGGCGACCACGTCCTCGCTGCCGACCGAGCGGGCATAGCGGATCGCACCGAGCGAGGACTGGTTGACGCCGCCGACGAGGACGACGACGCCGTGGCGGGGGACCGAGTCGGGCGCGGTGAAGTCGGCCGGCACACGGAGGCTGCGGGCGACGCGGTTGTAGTGCCGCTTGACGCCCTTGAACGCCACGACGATGCACGGGATCAGGACGACGATGATCCAGGCGCCGATCGCGAACTTCGACACGATCACCACGGCGGCGACGATGAACGTCGCGATCGCTCCGAGCGTCGAGTTCACCGCCGAGATCTTCCAGCGCTTCTGGCGCTCCTTGAAGTGGTGGCGGACCATGCCGGTCTGGGAGATCGTGAAGCTCGTGAACACCCCGACGGCGTAGAGCGGGATCAGCAGGCTGACGTCGCCGTTGAACACGATGAGCAGCGTCGCGGCCGCTCCGGCGAGGATCAGGATGCCGTTCGAGAACACGAGGCGGTCGCCCCGGTTCGCGAACTGCCGGGGCATGTAGCCGTCCTTGCCGATGATCGCCGAGAGGCGGGGGAAGTCGGCGAACGCCGTGTTCGCTGCGAGCACGAGGATCGTCAACGTCGCGAACTGCAGGATCCAGTACAGCGGGTTGTGCTGGCCGAACACCTCGGCGCCCATGAGCGCCAACGCGGACTTCGACTCGTCGGGGACGACCCGCATCCACGAGGCGATGATGCTGATCATGAAGAACGTGGAGCCGAGGATCACCGCCATCCACCCGAGGGTGATCGCTGCGTTCTTCGACGTCGGCTTGCGGAACGCCGGGATGCCGTTCGAGATGGCCTCGACGCCGGAGAGCGCCACGGCGCCCGACGCGAACGCCCGGGCGAAGATGTACGCGGAGACACCGCCGATGTAGGGCCCGTGGGCCTCCTGGATCGACTTGATCGATCGGACCGCCTCCCTCGCGGTCGGGTCGAACACGTGGAGGGTGCCGGTGACGTGCTGCACGACCGCCCAGCCGATGAAGACCACGACGATCACGATGTACAGGTAGGTCGGGACCGAGAACACGCGCCCGGACTCCTTCACCCCACGCAGGTTCCCGACGGTGAGGATCACGAGGAACAGCAGGCAGAGCTCGACGCGGTACCGCTGCAGTCCGGGGAACAGCGAGTAGAGCGCCAGCACGCCCGCAGCGATGGACACGGCGACGGTCAGGACGTAGTCGACGAGCAGGGAGGCTCCGGCGACGAGCGACGGGGTCACGCCCAGGTTCTCGCGCGCGACCACGTAGGCGCCGCCGCCGTCGGGGTACGCGTGGATGGTCTCCCGATAGGAGTTGGCGACCAGCGCGAGCAGGATGACGACCAGCACCGCGATCGGCTTCAGCAGATCGGTCGTGGGTCGCCCGTTCGCCTGCACCATGCCGGCTGCGCCGACGAGGACGAGCAGGACCTCGCCGGTCGCGTACGCGGTCGAGGAGATCGCGTCGGACGAGAACACGGCGAGCCCGATCGTCTTCGGGATCCGCTGGTGGTCGGCTTCGTCGCTCGCGAGTGGGCGGCCGATCAGGGCGCGCTTGAGAGATGACGCCATGGGGCAGGGAGACTATTCGGCGGCGCCGTGGGACCCGAAGGCCG
>JAFDWA010000320.1 GCA_018268735.1 Actinomycetota bacterium
GCTCCTGCGAGGGCTCCGGGCCGAGTCCCTCGGTCATCCGCGTCAACGCGACGGGAGCGACGGCGTTCACCGTCACCCCGTAGCGTGCGAGCTCCATCGCGGCGATCGACGTGAACGACGCGATCCCTGCCTTGGCGGCGCCGTAGTTCGTCTGACCGACGTTGCCGTAGATCCCCGACACCGACGTCACGTTGATGATCCGACCGACCGGTCGGTCCCGATCACCGGCGTCGGCTGCCCGTGCCTGCTCACGCCAGTGGACTGCGGCGTGGTGCGAGGGTCCGAACGTGCCCTTGAGGTGGACGCGGATCACGTCGTCCCACTCGGACTCGGTCATGTTGACGAGCATCCTGTCGCGGAGGATCCCCGCGTTGTTGACGACGCAGTGGAGGTCGCCGAACACGTCGACCGCCGTGCGCACCAGGCGTGCCGCGCCGTCGAAGCTCGACACGTCGTCGCCGCTCGCGACGGCTGCGCCGCCGGCGGCCACGATCTCCTCGACGACCTCCGAGGCCGGCCCGGTCGTCGGGGCACCGGCGCCGTCGATGGCGGAACCGAGGTCGTTCACCACGACGCGTGCACCCTCGGCGGCGAGCGACAGCGCGTACTCGCGGCCGATCCCCCGCCCGGCGCCGGTCACCACGCAGACACGCCCTTCGCAGATGCCCATGCAACGACCACCCCCTCGTCGAGGCCGTCACCCCGACCACCTGCCCTCCGGAACACCAGCCCTCTGGAACACCCGCCGATCGCGGGCTCGCCGAAGCGGCCCGAAGGGCCGACGTCGACCAGGTGCCGCGATCCGGGCCCCGTGATGTGGGACCCTAGTGCAGTGTCACGTCAGCACAAGGTCCTCCTCGCTGCCGTCGCTGCGCCCCTGATCGCGATCGCGTTCGTGGTCGCCGCATGGGCGGTCGACGTCGCAGCGCTCAACGGCGGCGTCGTGAGCCGCAACGTGGTGCTCGCCGGTCGGGACGTCGGAGGATCCACCCGTGCGCAGCTGCGCTCGACCGTCCAGGCCATGGCCAAGGAGTTCCCGCCGACCGAGGTCCGCATCGACGCGGGCGACGTCCACCTCACCTCGACCGCCGGCGATCTCGGGCTGGGCATCGACGTCGATGCCTCGGTCGAGCGGGTCTGGGCGATCGGACGCAACGATCCCCTCCCCACCCGTCCCGTCCGCTGGGTGCGATCGCTCGTGAGCCCACGTTCGGTCGATGCCGCGATCAGCATCGACGCCGGCACGCTGACCAAGCAGCTCACCGCGCTGGAGGGCGACAAGCGCACCGAACCGGTGGAGCCGTCCGCCAGCAACGGTGACGCCGGCCTCGTGCTCGTCCCCGGCCGGCCGGGTGTCGAGCTGACCACGAACGCCGTGGCTTCCGCCCTGCCTGCGGGCGTGCAGCAGCTGGGTCGTCCGATCGATCTGGACGTCAAGCGAGCCGTCACCCACCCGAGGATGACCGACGCGGCGGTCCAGTCGGTCATCGACCGGGCCAACGCTGTGACGACCGACAAGGTGACGCTGCGCGTCGGCGACAGCTCCTTCCAGATCGACGCGGCGAAGTTCCGACCGGCCATGGCGGTGACCGTCGGGGGCACCCCGGAGACACCTGTGCCGCAGCTGTCGATGGACCCGAAGGCGGTCGGCGACCTCCTCGCGGCCAACCTCCCCGCAGGATCGGGCAACCCGACCGGCGTGCGCTTCACGATGCAGGGAGCGGCGCTGGTGCCGGTCGCCGGCCACGACGCACCGGTGTGCTGCAGCCCCGACGCCCCGCAGCGGATCGTCGACGGGCTCCTCGCCGGCACCAAGGACATCACCCTGCCGACACGGACGATGACCGCTGCGGAAGGGGTCACGTGGGCCAACGGGCTCGGCGTCAAGCAGGTCGTCGGCGAGTTCACGACCTACCACCCGGCGGGTCAGCCCAGGGTCAGCAACATCCACACGATCGCGAACGCCATCGCCGGCACGCTCATCGCCCCGGGCGACACGTTCTCGGTGAACGCGTTCATCGGGAAGCGGACGCCGGAGAAGGGCTACGTGATGGCGCCGGTGATCGAGAACGGCCAGCACGCGCAGGACTACGGCGGCGGCATCAGCCAGTTCGCCACGACGCTGTTCAACGCCGCGTTCTTCGGCGGCCTCGACATCCCCGACCACAAGGCCCACTCGGAGTACATCAGCCGCTACCCGTTCGGCCGCGAAGCCACGCTCGCCTATCCGACCGTCGACCTCAAGATCCACAACAACACGCCCTACGGGGTCGTGATCTGGCCCAGCTACACCGACTCGTCGATCACGGTCCAGCTCTGGTCCACGCCCTTCGCCACCGGAGCGCAGACTGCTCAGAACCCCTCCAGCGGCTGCGGCAAGATCACCACGCAGCGGACGCGGACCTACGTCGACGGCCACACCGACCAGCAGGAGTACTACGCCTCCTACAAGTGCTGAGCGGAGCAATCCCACGGCGGTCCTGCCCGTCGTAGTGTGGCGCCGTGGACGATCTGCCGAGCGACCCGATCCGCTACAACGACCGGATGAGCGACGAGGACGCGCTCATGTGGTCGATCGAGAAGGACCCGATGCTGCGCTCGACCATCACGGTCGTGGTGCTGCTCGAAGGGCCCGTCGACCGAGCGACGGTCCGGCGCAGCGTCGACCGGGTGTCCCGGGTCATCCCCCGGCTGCGCCAGCGGGTCCGGTCCAACCCGCTCTCCCTCGCCCCTCCCCGCTGGGAGGTCGACCCGAACTTCGACCTCGACTTCCACCTGCGACGCGTCCGGGTCCCCGACGACGGCACGATGCGCGACCTCTTGGACATGGTGCAGCCGATCGCGATGCAGGGCTTCGACCGCGCTCGCCC
>JAFDWA010000321.1 GCA_018268735.1 Actinomycetota bacterium
TACTCCAACACCTACCCCGGCGGATACGCCGAGCAGATCGTGCTGAGCGACGTCCTGACGATGAAGGTGCCCAACGGCCTCGACCCGCAGCTTGCTGCGCTGACGGAGCCGATGGCGGTCGGACTGCACGCAGTGGAGATGAGCCGCGTCACACCTCGACACGCTGCAGTCGTGCTCGGTTGCGGTCCGGTCGGACTCGCGGTGATCGCTGCGCTGCGGCTCGCCGGCGTCGAGACGATCGTCGCCGCGGACTTCTCGTCGGCCCGTCGGGCGCTGGCTGGGACCATGGGCGCGACCGAGGTGGTGGATCCGTCGGTCGAACCGGCACTTCAGGCATGGCGCCGGGTCGACGGGTCGCGCTCGCTCGTCATCTACGAGGCGGTCGGAGTGGCCGGGATGCTCGACGCCGCGATCAGCGACGCCCCGGCAGGCGCGCAGGTGCTCGTGGTCGGCGTGTGCATGGATCCCGACACCGTCCGGCCCGGCATCGCCGTCGTGAAGGAGCTGAACCTCCAGTTCGTGTTCGGCTACGACCCGATGCAGTTCCAGACCACGCTGCGTCGGATCGCGGAGGGCGAACTCGACGTCGCCCCGATGATCACCGGCCGGGTCGGCCTCGACGGTGTCGCCGACGCCTTCGACGCGCTCACCGATCCGGACACCCACGCGAAGATCCTCGTCGTCCCGTAGTCGCCCGGATCCCCACAGCCGGCGCGGACGGTCAGCGGAGCGACGGCGATCGGGGCCGTGAGGGAGTCGGTGCTCAGCGAGGGCGGCGCGCGACGACGGCGCGGGTGCGTCCGGTGAGGTCGGGTGCCAGCTCGACGTCCTCGAATCGCGTCGACGCCAGAGCGACCGCGGCGTCGCCCTGCTCGGGAGAGAGCTCGCAGACGAGCACGCCGTCGCCGTGCAACCACTCGGGTGCCTCGTCGAGGATCACGTGCAGGTCGTCGAGCCCGTCGGTCCCGCTGAACAGCGCCACGGCGGGCTCCCAGTCCAGGACCTCGGAGGCCAGCGGCGCGCCATCAGCGACGTAGGGCGGGTTCGACACGACCAGCTCGACCGTGCCGCGGAGCTCCCCGGGGAGGGCGGCGAACCACTCGCCCTGCTCGATGCGGACCCGAGCGCCTGCCCGGCCGATTCCGGCGAGGTTCGCCCGCGCCACGTCGAGCGCTCCGGCGCTGGCGTCGGTGGCCCACACCGAGGTCCGCACCCGTTCCGTGGCGATCGCCAGGCCGATCGCTCCCGACCCGGTGCCGAGGTCGACGACCGTCGTCGGCCGCTCCCGACCGCCGAGGCGGTCGAGCTCCGCCAACGCCACCGTCACCACCTGCTCGGTCTCCGGCCGTGGGATCAGGACCCTGTGATCGACCATGAGGTCGAGCGACCGGAACGCCCAATGGCCGAGCACGTACTGCAACGGCTCGCCCAGCACCCGGCGGTCGAGCATCCTGTCGAGCCGGGCGACCCCGCCGACCGTCGCCGCCACGCCGAGGTGCAGCGCCAGCTGCGCGTCCGCGACACCGGCGGCCTCGGCGACGATGCGCCTCGCGTCACGATCGGCGCCGTCGATCCCAGCGGCATCCAGCCTGGCGGTCGCAGCGGACAGGAGGTCGCGCCACGGAACGGTCCCGTCGGATCCGGCGACGCCCGGAGCGGGGGCATCCGGCACGCTCACCCGAGCTCCGCGAGCTGGCGGGCGCGCTCGTCGGTGAGGAGCGCGTCGCTGATCGCGTCGAGCTCACCGGCGAGCACCCGGTCGAGGGAGTACACGGTCATCCCGATCCGGTGGTCGGTCACCCGGTTCTCCTTGAAGTTGTACGTGCGGATCTTCTCGCTGCGCCCGCCGCCACCGATCTGGGCGCGCTTCTGGCCGGAGGCCTCGGCCGTCGCCTTCTCCTGCTCGAGTTGCAGCAGGCGGGAGCGCAGGACCCGAAGTGCCTTCGCCCGGTTCTGCAGCTGGCTCTTCTCGTCCTGCATCGACACGACCAGGCCAGTGGGTCGGTGCGTGACCCGCACCGCCGAGTCGGTCGTGTTGACCGACTGCCCCCCCGGGCCGGAGGAGCGGAACACGTCGACCTGCAGGTCCGCAGGATCGATGTCGACATCGACCTCGTCCGCTTCGGGCAGCACCACGACCGTCGCCGAGGAGGTGTGGATCCTGCCCTGCGACTCGGTGACCGGGACGCGCTGCACCCGATGCGGTCCAGCCTCGAACTTCATGCGGGACCAGGCGCCGTCGCCGGCGATGCGGACGACGACCTCGCTGAACCCACCGAGCTCAGAGGAGGAAGCGGAGAGCACCTCGAGCACCCATCCCCGCCTCGCAGCGAAGCCCTCGTACATCGTCAACAGATCCCGGGCGAACAGGTTCGCCTCCTCGCCGCCTTCTGCCCCGCGGATCTCGACGATCACGTCACGTTCGTCGTTCGGATCCCGCGGCAGCAACAGGACGCGCAGCTCGGCCTCGAGGTGCTCGATCCGTGCGCGGGCGTCGGCGACCTCCTCGCGCCAGGCGTCGCGGTCCTCCCCCGTCGATGCAGCCATCAGCTCCTCCGCCTCGGCGAGGTCCTCGGTGGCACCGCGGAGCTGGGTGGCGCGCTCGACGACGGGTTGCAGGCTCCGGTAGCGGCGGGTCATCTCGATGTACCGGCGACGATCGGCGACGACCTCCGGGTCCGCGAGTCGGGCTTCGGTCCCAGCGAGCTCCCGACCGAGCGCCTCTGCTCGGGCGAGCAGCGACGGATCGCTCATCGGTCGTCCCAAGGCGCCGGGACCACGACGACCTCCGCCGGCGACACCAGCACGCCGGCGAGCCGCTCCAGGGTGGGCAGTCGGTCCCGCTCGGGCACCGCCAGCAC
>JAFDWA010000322.1 GCA_018268735.1 Actinomycetota bacterium
GTCGGCCGCTCGCTGGCGCTCACAGGCCGACCGGCATTCGCTGGCGCTCATGCCGCCTCCTCCGCGGTGAGCTGGGACTCGACGATCTCCGCGTAGGTGGGACAGGACGCCAGGAGCTCGTCGTGGGTGCCGATGCCCATCGTGGTGCCGTCCTCGAGGACGAGGATCTGGTGTGCGTGGCGGATGGTCGAGACGCGCTGGGCCACGATCACGGTGACGGCATCGGCGATGACCGGCTCGAGGGCGGCGCGCAGCCGAGCGTCGGTCGCCAGGTCGAGCGCGGAGAACGAGTCGTCGAACAGGTAGATGCCGGGTCGGCGCACGATCGCCCGGGCGATCGCCAGACGCTGGCGCTGGCCGCCGGAGACGTTCGTGCCGCCCTGGGAGATCGACGCGTCGAGCCCACCGGGCATCGCACGCACGAAGTCCGCCGCCTGAGCGATCCTGAGCGCCTCCCACAGCTCGTCGTCGGTGGCGTCGGGGTTGGCGTGGCGCAGGTTGGTCGCCACGGTGCCCGAGAAGAGGAACGGCTTCTGCGGCACCAGACCGACCCGGCTCCACAAGGTCTCCTGGTCGATGCCTCGTACGTCGATCCCACCGATGAGGACCGATCCATCGGTCGCGTCGTACAGGCGTGGGATGAGGTCGAGCAACGTCGTCTTGCCGGAGCCGGTGGAGCCGATCACCGCCAGGGTCTCACCCGGTCGGACCGAGAAGGACACGTCGCACAGCACCGGATGCTGGGCCCCCGGGTAGCGGAACTCCACATCGACGAGCTGCAGGGACGGGCGGGTCGGGATGTCGGTGACGGCGTCGGGCGCCTGGGGGACGGCGGACTCGGTGAGCAGCACCTCGTCGATCCGCTCGGCGCTGACGGCAGCACGCGGTGTCAGCACCGCCACGAACGTTCCCATCATCACCGACATCAGGATCTGGATCAGGTAGCTGAGGAATGCGATGAGCGCGCCGATCTGCATCTCGCCCGTTGCGACCCGGTTGCCGCCGATCCAGATCGCAGCGACGCTCGAGAGGTTGATCGTCGCGATGACGATCGGGAAGAAGTACGCCATCAGGCGACCGGTCTTCAGCGACACGAGCGTGAGCTCGTCGTTGGCGACGCCGAAGCGGTCCTCTTCGTAGCGCTCCCGCACGAAGGCTCGGACGACGCGCATGCCGGTGATCTGCTCCCGGAGCACCTCGTTGATCCGGTCGATGCGGTCCTGCATGACCTGGAACAGCGGGATCATCCGAACGATGATCGAGCTGATCGCGATCACGAGGACCGGGACGCTGACGAGCAGCATCAGCGACAGCGTCGCGTCCTCCCTGACGGCCATGATGACGCCGCCGACGATCGTGATCGGGGCCGCGATGAGCAGCGTGCAGGTCATCAGGACGAGCATCTGCACCTGCGTCACGTCGTTGGTGATCCGCGTGATCAGCGACGGGGCACCGAAGTGGGCGACGTCCTGGGCGGAGAACCCGGTCACGCGGTGGAACAGCGCGCCGCGCACGTCGCGACCGAAGGCCATCCCCACCTTGGATCCGACGTAGACGGCGCTGACCGCGAAGACGACCTGCACGAGCGTGACGACGAGCATGATCCCGCCGACCTGCCAGATGTAGTCGGTGTCGCCCTTGATGACGCCGTTGTCGATGATGTCGGCGTTGAGCGTCGGCAGGAAAAGGACGCACATCGTCTGGATCGTGGTGAGGACGACGATCACACCCAGCTGGCGACGGTACGGCCGCAGGAACTCCCGCAGGATGCGGCCGAGCTCTCTCATCGATCACCTCGGTGGGTTCGGCTCCGGACCGTGGGCCGGGAAGGCTCGAGCTCGTCGATCAGGAGGTCGAGCGCGGCGAGGACGTGGTCGATCATCTCGGTGTCGTCGTCGGATGCGATCCAACGTCGGGTCGCGACGCGCACCACGGCCATCGCCGCGGCGGCGAGGACCGCTGCCCGTGTGGCCGCATCGGCTTCGCCGTCGAGGCGGGGGAGGATGACCGCCGCAAGCCCGTCCTCCCACGCGACCTGTCGCTCGAGGGACCTCGCCGCGAGCGATGGGCACTCGGCGATGATCCGGTTGCGCTGGACGGCGCGCACGCGGTCGGCCTGGTAGTCCGCTGCCATCGACTGCAGTGCAGCGCGAAGCGACGCGAGGACCGGCTCGTCGCGCGGACGGTCCGCCATCGCGTGCAGGAGGGCGTCGCGGTGCATCCGCGCGTCGACGAGGAGCAGGTCCTCCTTGGTCTCGAAGTAGCGGAAGAGCGTGCTCTTGGAGACCTCTGCACGATCTGCGATCTCGTCGACGGTGACCTCGTCGAAGCCGCGTTCGGTGAACAGGTGGAACGCTGCCTGCTTGAGCCGTTCGCGCGTCTGCTCCTTCTTCCGCTCACGAAGGCCGGGCGCGGCGGGGTTCGGCTCTCGGCCGGCCGCTGAGGGAGCATCGCCGACACCAGGTGCTAATTGGGTCTGAGTGCTGTTTGACACCAAGTGTCGACATTAGCGACGGGCCCGGAGATCGGCAACCCCGCTACAACCCGATCTTCATCACTGCCCGAGCCACAGGAGGCGTCGAAGGTCGCGTGAATCGTGTGTCGAGCAGCGGCCGGCCGTTCAGCCCACGTGGTTCGGGTTGGTGCACTTGGTGTCGGGTACCGGCGGAACCTCGGGGAGCGTCACAGCGTCCCGGCGCTTCGAGAAGTCGAGCGCGTCGGCAAGGTTCTTCGCCTTGGCGTCACGGACTGCCATCGGCTCGAGACCCCAGCGCCACTCGATCATCCGCAGGACCGAGCAGTGCTCGTACGGTCCGGCGGTCTCGAGCTTCTTCGGAGCGAACGGGCTGACGGC
>JAFDWA010000323.1 GCA_018268735.1 Actinomycetota bacterium
GTCGAGGCGCTCGTCGAGGACGCGGCGGTGCAGGTCCTCGAGCACGGCGAGCTCGTGCTGGCCGTCGGCGTCGATGGTGTAGACGAGGTCGTCCGCGTCGAGCTCGCCGGCCTCGAGGCGACGGCGGAGGTCGCCGAACGCGAGGTAGTAGGCCTCGCTCATCCCCTGGTTGGTCTCGTGCACGAGCATGCGTGCGCCGTCGCGACCGGCCAGGAACTGCTCGATCTCGGCACGGGTGCGGTCGGTGGAGCCGTCGTCGACCACGACGAGCTCGTCGACGTAGCCGTACAGCTTGCCGAGCACGTCGCGGACGGTCGGCTCCTCGTTGTAGGCGGGGACGACGGCGATCCGGCGGGGTTCGGTCACCTCAGGACGCCGCCTGGGCGCGGTTGGCCCGGTACCACTCGAAGCTGCGTGCCATGCCGTCGGCGATGCCGACCTCGGGCTTCCAGCCGAGCACCTCGAGCGCCTTGTGGTTGCGCACGGTCTGCGCCTTGAGGTCGCCCGGCCGGGAGGGACCGTAGGAGACCTCCACGTCACCGGCGAGCTCAGCGGTCAGCTCGGCGACCTGGCGGATCGTGACCGGCACCGGTCCGTCGACGTTGATCACCTGGTTCTCCGCCTCGGATCGCAACGCCAGCACGTGCGCCTGCGCGAGGTCCTCGACGAAGACGAAGTTGCGGCTCTGCATGCCGTCGCCGTCGATCGTGATCGCCTCGCCGGCCAGCGCCCGACGGAAGAAGGCGCTCATCACGGTGGTCTCGCGCATGCGCGGCCCGTAGGGGATGCCGTAGCGCAGGACCGTGAACGGCCGGTCGTAGAGGTTCAGGTAGTCGCGGCAGGCGAACTCGGAGGCGATCTTGGTGGTGATGTAGAGGTGGCGGTCGAGGTCCTCGGTGAACGGGGTCGTCTCGTCGACGACGTCGCCGACGGTCGAGCCGTACACCCAGACCGTCGACGCCAGGACCGTCCGTCCGGCGTCGGTGCGCCGACCGGCTTCCAACACGTTGACCGTGCCGGACACGTTGAGCGCGACCGCGCGGGCCGGATCTGCGTAGATGTCGTTGACGTCGGCCATCGCAGCCAGGTGGAACACCGCCTCGGTGCCCTCGACGGCCGGCAGCAGCGACTCGACGTCGAGGATGTCGGCGTCGGGGAGCCACTCGACGTCGTCGCGGTGCGGCTCTGCAGCGTCGATGACCCGCACCGTTCGACCCGATGCGACGAGCGCGTCGACGACGTTCGAGCCGATGAAGCCGGAGCCGCCGGTGACGGCAACGGTGCCAGCGGCGCTCACGGGGCGACGACCGCCTGCAGCGCCCGCACGACGAGCTCGACCTGCTCGTCGGTCATGACTGCGGAGACCGGCAGGCAGATGTGGCGGTCGCAGAGCTCCTCGGCGCCCGGAAGGGGACCGTCGGCCCATGGCTCGAACACCGACTGAAGGTGCAACGGCAGTTCGTAGACCTCGCCGGAGAGCGCGACCTCGAACTCCTCGCGCATCCGCTTCTTGATGAACGAGCGGTCGACGTCGGCCGGGAGGAAGGCGATGTACTTGTAGTAGTTGCAGCGCGAGCTCTCGGGGATCACGAGCGGGGTGACCGGCCCGTCGGCGAGTGCCTCGTCGTAGAGCGCGGCGACGTGGCGGCGATGGTCGACGAACTCGTCGAGCCGTCGGAGCTGGCTGAGCGCGATCGCCGCGTGCGGCTCGCTCATCCGCCAGTTGTAGCCGAGGCGGGTGTGGTCGTTGGTCAGGAACGACGCCTTGCCCTGGTCCCGGTAGATCTTGGCCTCGTCGACGAAGTGGCTGTCGTTGGTGATCAGCATCCCGCCCTCACCGCCGGCGATGACCTTGGTGGGGTAGAAGCTGAACGACCCGGCGACGCCGAACGTGCCGGCGAACTGGCCGTCGAGCGAGCTGCCGTGGGCGTGGGCAGCGTCTTCGAACAGCCACAGGCCGTGCTCGTCGCAGATGCGCTGGATGTCGCGGATCGCCGGCGGGATGAACCCGCCGATGTGCACCACGACGACGCCGACGGTGTTCGGGCCGATCGCAGCTTCGAGCGCAGCGGGATCCATCGCCATCGTGGCGGGGTCGCAGTCGACGAAGCGGATGTTCGCTCCGGCCGAGATCGCTGCCGCGGCGGTGGCGAAGAAGGTGTTGGCCTGGACCAGCACCTCCTTGCCCTTGCACTCGAGGACCCGCAGTGGGATCTCGACGGCGCTGGTGCCGGAGCTCACGCCGACGGCGTGGGCGACCTGGTGCGCCTCGGCGAACTCCGCTTCGAGCTGTCGGCCGATCTGGCCGAGGGTCAGCTGGCCGGAGCGGAGGCACTCGTCGATCTGGCTGAGGATCCACTCCCGGTCCTCGTCGGGGAACGAGATGGCTGCTGCGGGGACGCGCATTCGGCGGCCGTGCCTTTCTGTACGGAGCGGTGTGGGCTCCTCGGGGGTGGCACTCGGTCGGAAGGCGGTCCGGGCCGGTGCCGTAGTTGGGGAACGACACTACTCGCCGGGGTTCTCCGACGGCATCATCGGTCCCTGGCTCAGCCCACAGGTCCGGGCACCGAGCAGGCGTCGGCGATCGGTGCCGGTGCTCCCCGGCGGGCTGCCCGCACGGCGCCCACCGCGGTGACGGCTGCGACGGTGCACAGGGCCCAGGTCGTCGCTGCCTGGCCGCCGGTGAGCGCCAGCGCGACCGCTGCGGCGAGCTCGACGACGATCACGGCCCGTCGCACCGGCTCCCGCCACGCCTCGAAGCGCGCGTGGAAGTTGCGCAGGCGATCAGCCGAGGTGATCGTGGCCCCTGCGAGGACCATCGACCCCCGACACGCAGCGAACAGGATGCACAG
>JAFDWA010000324.1 GCA_018268735.1 Actinomycetota bacterium
CTCAGCCCGGCTCCCCGAGCTCCCCGGATTCGGTTGTGGGCAGCCAACCTACATGCGGAGCGGACCGGATCAGATCTCGACCTGGGATCCGACCTCGACGACCTGCTCGGGCGGCAGCTTGAAGAACCGCGAGGCGCTCGCCGCGGCCCGGAGCATGAACGCGAACAGCCGCTCCCGCCACGGTGCCATCGTCACCAGCTCGCTCGGGATCACCGTCTCGCGACCCAGGAAGAACGTCACCTCCCCCACGTCGAGTCGTGAGCCGCCGATCTCCAGGCCGTCGATCGCCGCGGGGACGTCGAGCTCCTCCATGAACCCGTGGTGCAGGGTGATCTGGCAGAGCCCTCGACCGAACTCCTGGATCTCGACCCGATCGGACTCCGGGACGTACGGATCCGTCGCGGTGACCACCGACAGCAGGATCACCCGACGGTGCAGCACCTTGTTGTGCTTGGTGTTCGCGAGCAGCGACGGCGGCGCCACCCCGTCGCCGCGGAACATGAACACTGCTGTCCCCGGGGCGCGTGCGATGTCCTCGGGGAGCCGGGCGATGAAGTCACGGATCGGCACGCGCCCGACCTCGAGTCGCTCGGCGACGACGCGCCGACCGGTCCGCCACGTGGTCATCGCGATGATGATCACGGTGCCGACGAGGAGCGGGAACCAGCCACCCGAAGGGATCTTGAAGACGTTCGCCCCGAAGAACCCGAACTCCAGCACGCCCAGCGGCAGGCACAGCGCCATCGCACGCAGCATCGACCACCCCCAGTTGAGTCGGCACAGCTTGTAGAAGAGCAGCGTCGTGACGAACATCGTCGCGGTCACCGCGATCCCGTAGGCCGCCGCGAGCCCGGACGACTCCTGGAACACCAGGACGAGTCCGATGCACCCGGCGGCCAGCAGCCAGTTGACGAGCGGGAGGTAGACCTGCCCGACGTGCGACGCGGAGGTGTGCCGAACCGTCATCCTCGGGAGGTAGTCGAGGCGCATCGCCTGGACGGTCATCGAGAACGCCCCGGAGATGAGCGCCTGCGACGCGATGACCGCTGCGCACGTGGCGAGCACGACCAGCGGCCAGCGGAACCACTGCGGCGCCATGAGGAACACAGGGTTCGCGATGGCCGCCGGATGGGAGAGCAACATGGCGCACTGGCCGAAGTAGTTGAGGACGAGAGCGGGGAACCCGATGAGGAACCACGCCCGCTGGATCGGGAGCCGACCGAAGTGGCCGAGGTCCGCGTACAGCGCCTCGCCACCGGTCACGACGAGGAACACCGAGCCGAGCGACAGGAAGCCGTCGATCCCGTTGCTCGTCAGGTAGCTCACCGCGTAGGCGGGGTTGATCGCGGTGAAGATCGATGGCTCCCCGACCGCCTGGCTGATGCCCAGCACGCCCAGCGTGATGAACCACACCAGCATGACCGGCCCGAACAGCTTGCCCACCACGCCGGTGCCCCGGTGTTGGATGGCGAACAGCGCGATCAGGATCACGACCGCCAACGGCAGCACCCACGCGCTGAGCGACGGCAGAGCGACCTGCAGGCCCTCGGTCGCGGACAGCACGGTGATCGCCGGGGTGATCACGCCGTCGCCATAGAGCAGCGCCATGCCGAACAGGCCGAGCAGCAGCAGCACCGCCATCGTGCCAGTGACCTTCTGACGGGCCCGATCGCCCACCACCAGGGCCGTCAACGCGAGGATGCCGCCCTCGCCGTGGTTGTCGGCACGAAGGATGAACAGCACGTACTTGACGGTCACGACCAGGATCAGCGACCACAGCACGAGCGAGCAGGCACCCATCACGTTCGGTCGATCGACCGGGATGCCGTGGTGCTCGAAGGTCTCGCGCAGCGAGTAGAGGGGGCTGGTGCCGATGTCGCCGAAGACGACGCCGAGCGCGCCGACCACGAGCGCCGCGCCACCGACACCGACCTTCGCCGGTGGGACGCGGTCCACGTGGCGGACGACGGAGCTCGACACCTCGGATCCGCCGATCAGTCGCCGACGATGCCGTTCATGCGCGCGATCGTGCGCAGCATCACCTCGTCGGCTCCTCCACCGATCGACCACAGCCGGGTGTCGCGGAAGAAGCGGGCGGGCCAGTTCTCCTCCACATAGCCCATGCCGCCGTGGAACTGCACCGCGACATCGGCCATGTGGCGGGCGAGTCGGGCGGACTTCAGCTTCGCGACCGTCGCCTGGCGGGTGATGTCCTCGCCCGTCAGGTACGCGGACACCGCCGCCCAGTTGTGGTGCCGGACCAGGTCGAGATCCGCCGCGATGTCCGCCAGCTCGTACTGCAGCGCCTGGTTCGCGAGCAGCGGGGCACCGAACGCCTGACGCTCCTTGAGGTACGTGATCGTCCGTTCGAGGGCAAGTTCGGTTGCGCCCACCATCTGGTAGGCGGCGATCATCCGCTCGTTCTGGAACTGCGCCATCTGCTGCTGGAACCCGCGGCCGGGCTCACCGATCGTGTTCGACACCGGCACCCGCACGTCGTCGAAGCTCAGCTCGGCGGTGTCCGATGCGCGCATGCCGAGCTTGTCGAGCTTGCGGCTGACGGAGAACCCCGGCGTCGCCGTCGGCACGATCACCTGCGACATGCCGCGGTAGCCGCCCTCGTCGGAGGTCCGACACAGCAGGCAGAGCCAGTCGGCTTGGGTTCCGCTCGTGATCCAGAGCTTGGAGCCGTTGATCACCCACTCGTCGCCGTCGCGCACCGCCCTCGTGCGGATGCCCGCGACGTCCGATCCGGCGTCGGGCTCCGACACCGCGATCGCGGCGACGTGCTCGCCGGCGATCGCCGGGCGCAGGTAGCGCTCCTTGAGCTCGTGGCTGCCGAAGCGCGCCA
>JAFDWA010000325.1 GCA_018268735.1 Actinomycetota bacterium
GCTCGGGATGGAAGATGGCCACCATGATCGCGCCGCTGCGAACCAGCGCGGGCGCTCCGTCGACGTCGGCGAGCACCTCCACCTCGGGCCCGCACCGCTCGATGACCGGCGCACGGATGCACACCGCGTGGAACGTCGGCGCACCGAGGCCTGCAGCTGCCAGCGCGGGGACCTCGACGTCGATCTCGAAGCTGTCCACCTGACGTCCGAAGCCGTTGCGCCGCACCGACAGGTCGATCGCCGACAGGCAGCGCTGGTCGTCGCGGCCGTCGAGGATCTCCGAGGCCAGCAGGATGGCACCGGCACAGGTGCCGAGCACCGGTCGCCCCGACGTGCAGAACTCCCGGAGCGGTTCGATCAGACCCCCACGCTCGGCCAGCATCGACATGGTGGTGGACTCGCCGCCGGGGACGACGAGGCGGTCCACGAGATCGAGCTGCTCCGGCCGTCGCACCTCGAGCGTCGCCGCCCCCAGCGACTCGAGCGCGCGTGCATGCAGCTCGAAGGCTCCCTGGAGCGCGAGGACCCCGACGGTCACCAACCGCGGTCGGCGAGGCGGACGTCGATGTCGTCCATGCCGATCCCGGTCATCGGGGCACCCAGACCCCGGCTCACCTTGGCGAGGATCCCGGGGTCCTCGAAGTGGGTGGTGGCCTCGACGATCGCCTTCGCCCTCGGTGCCGGGTCGTCGGACTTGAAGATGCCCGAGCCGACGAACACCGCCTGTGCGCCGAGTTGCATCGCGAGCGCCGCGTCGGCAGGCGTGGCGATCCCGCCGGCGCAGAACAGCGGCACCGGCAGGGTCCCGGTGTCGGCGACCTCCTGGACGAGCGGCAGCGGAGCCTGCAGACGCTTGGCCCACTCGAACTGCTCGGCCGGGTCGGCCTGTGTGATCTTGCGGATGTCGCCGAGGATCGACCGGAGGTGGCGGACCGCCTCGACGATGTTGCCGGTCCCGGCCTCGCCCTTCGAACGGATCATGCAGGCACCCTCGGAGATGCGACGCAGGGCCTCGCCGAGGTTGGTCGCACCGCACACGAACGGCACCGTGAACGCCCACTTGTCGATGTGGTGGGTCTCGTCGGCCGGCGTCAGCACCTCGGACTCGTCGACGTAGTCCACGCCGAGGGACTGCAGGATCTGCGCCTCGACGAAGTGGCCGATGCGCACCTTCGCCATCACCGGGATCGTCACCGCCGCCTGGATGCCTTCGATCATCGCCGGATCGCTCATCCGAGCGACGCCGCCGTCGACGCGGATGTCCGCTGGCACGCGCTCCAACGCCATCACCGCGGTCGCACCCGCGTCCTCGGCCACCTTGGCCTGGTCGGGGGTGACGACGTCCATGATGACGCCGCCCTTCAGCATCTCCGCGAGGCCGCGCTTGACGAGCTGCGAGCCGGTGCGGTGGTCAGGACCTGTCTGGGACATGCGCGCAGTCTACCGACGGGGTGCTCCAGCACCCGAAGCGGCACCGCAGCGGGCTACGGTGATCCGACCCCTCCGCCCGCCCGCCAGGCACTCCTGCACGGATCGATCGACGCGCGGCACGACGGGTCGTCCGCCTCGATCGCCCTCAGAGCTCGCGGAGCACCGCCGCGCGGTACGACAGCGCCTGCATCGCCGTGTCGGCCACCGCCGGGGCCACGCCGACGCCGTCGGCTTCGATCGGAGCGACCCACAGGTGCGCCGTCGACGGCTCGACGCCGGCAACGGAGCTCCCGAAGCGCTCCATGTGTTCGAGCGCAGCAGCGAGCCCGGGCGGGTAGCGCGTGATCTCGACGGCAGCGAGGTCGGTGTGCAGCGCCCACTGCTCCCCGAGGCCGTCCGCGAGCAGCCGTCCCGCCGGCTCGACGGGCTCGAGGAACGGGCCGAGCAGCCCCTGCACGACCGTCCCGTAGCGGGCCGATCCGTCCTTCAGGCGTCCGAGCAGGTTGGCGGCGACGCCCTCGAGCTCGATGAGCGGAAGCTCCTCGATGAGCGGGCTCGACACGACGATCACGCGTCGATCCTCCGACGCGGCGGCCAGAGCGTTCGCACCCTCCGCATCGATCACGAGCAGCTCGACGTCGTGGACCCCGCTCGTCACCCCGAGGCCGTCGACGACGTTCTCCCACCGAGCAGCGTGCTCCGGCGTCAGCGGCACTGCGCCGAGCGACGCGACGAGGCGGTCGAGTGCCGATCGCGCCCGCAGGTGCACCACGAACGCCCACCCGAGCGCGACGACCACCACGCCGGCGAGTCCGACAAGCGGATGCACCACGATCGCGAGGACGATCGCGACCACCATCGCCGGCATGATCCCGAACGCCGAGATCGAGCGGACCACCGTCGTCGCCCTGTGCTCGAACAGCGGGGCGCTCGATGTTCGTTCCGTCGATGCAGCGGTACCCGACACGAGCGCCGATCCTACCGCCACGACACCTGGCTCCCCTCCCCGACCGACGACTCAGGCGACCATGGCGCGGTAGCGCTCCAGGTACAGCGCGGCGAGGTGCTCGATGTCGTAAGGACCGACACGCCGGCGACCGAGCGCCCGTTGGCCCTCCAGGAGATCCGGATCTCCGAGCAACGTGCGCAGCGCGGAGCCGAGGGCGCCGGCATCGCCCGGCGGGACGAGGACCGCGGCCGGGGAGGTGGGCACCGACCCGTCCGGCGCCGGAGCCGTCGCCACCTTCGCGTAGCCCGGGATGTCGCTGGCGACGACCGGCGTGCCCGCCGCCATTGCTTCGAGCAGGATCACACCGAAGGACTCGCCGCCGAGCGAGGGAGCGCAGAAGACGTCCGCACCAGCGAGACGGCGGTCCCGCTCGTCGTCGTCGATCCGGCCGAGCCAGTCGATCC
>JAFDWA010000326.1 GCA_018268735.1 Actinomycetota bacterium
GGCGAGATCGACCCTCGCTTCGTCGTGGTGGATCCGGAGCGCGACCGACCGCAGGGCGGCAGGCCTCAGGCGTAGAGGGCCTCGATCTCCGCGGCGAAGGTCTCGTTGACGCCACGGCGCTTGAGCTTGAACGTCGGGGTGAGCAGGTCCGAGTCCGGCATCCACTCCTCGGTGAGCAACGTCCACTTCTTGACCCGTTCCGCGTTGTTGAACCCGGCCATCGCCTGCTCGACGCCGTCGGCGATCGCCGCCTGCACCTCCGGGTTCGCGGCGAGCTCCTCGAGCGACGAGTACTGGATGCCGTGGCGTGCCGCCCATCCGGGTGCCACGTCGGCGTCGAGCACGAGCAGCGCGGCGACGAACGGCCGGTTGTCGCCGATCACCGCTGCCTGACCGATCAGCGGGATGGTCTTGAGCTCGGCTTCGAGGTTCGCCGGCGACACGTTCTTGCCCCCGGCGGTGATGATGAGCTCCTTCTTGCGGTCGATGATGCGCAGGTAGCCGTCCTCGTCGATCTCGCCGATGTCACCCGAGTGCAGCCACCCGTCGGCGTCGATCGCCTCGGCAGTCTTCTCTGGATCGTTGAGGTAGCCGACGAAGACGTGCCCGCCGCGGCAGCACACCTCGCCGTCAGGGAAGATGGCGAGTTCCGATCCCGGCATCGCCTTGCCGACGGTGCCGGGCTTCACCTCGACCCGCTCGAACGACATGGCACCTGTGTTCTCGCTCATGCCGTACACCTCGGCCATCGGCACGCCGATGGTCCGGAACCAGCGGATCAGATCCGCCGGGATCGGTGCGGCACCGGTGATCGCCATCTCGCACTGGTCGAGGCCGACCAGGTCCCGGACCGTGCTGAACGCCACGGCATCGAGGAACTCGTAGGTCGCGACCTCCTCCTCGGACGCCTCCCCCCAGGTCATCTTCTCCCGGATCGGATCGGCTGCGGCCACGGCCTCGTTGAACTTCTCGGCCTTCTCCGGATCCGCTGCGAGTGCAGCGGTGACGCCCGCGTACAGCTTCTCCCACACACGGGGCACGCCGAACGCGATGTTGGGCCGCACCGCGATGAGGTGCGGCAGCAGCGCCGAGGTCTCCGGGCAGGTCGTCACCTCGAGGCCAGCGAGAGCGAGCGAGTACTGCGACACGATCCGCTCCGCGATGTGCGCCATCGGCAGGTAGGAGACGACGCGCTTGCCCTGGAGCTCCTCGCGGGTCCAGCCGTAGGACATCAACCCCGATTCGAGGACCCAGCAGACGTTGTAGTTGCTGATCATCACGCCCTTGGGGTTCCCAGTGGTCCCCGACGTGTAGATGATGGTCGCCAGATCCTCGGGAGAACCGATCGACGCTGCCTCGACCAGGTCGACCGGATCCGCCTCGGTCAGCACCGCACCGCTGACGACGCCGTCGGACAGATCGGGCGGGTCGACGATCGTCACGATCGTGTGCAGGTCCGGCAGGCTCGCACGGACCTGCGTGAACTTGTCCAGGAAGTCGGCGTTCTCCACCACCGCGACCACCGCCCCGCAGTGGCCCACGAGGTACTCGACCTGCTCCGCGGACGATGAGTTGTAGATCGACACCGGTGTCGCGCCGCACAGCAGCACCCCGACGTCGAGCCAGTGGAACTCGGGGATGTTCCGCATCATCAGCACGACCCGGTCCCCTGGTCGAACCCCGAGCGACCTCAGCCCCGCAGCGGCCCGTGCAGCGTTCTCGCCGACCTGCTCGAAGCTCAGCGAGCCGAGGGATCCGTCCGGCAGCATCCAACGCAACGCTGTGCGATCACGGTACTTGGCGACGGTGTCGACGAACTCCCGCGCCACCGTCGTGCCCTCGACCATCGCGTCGATGTCGGCCTTGGTCACCGAACCCATTGGAGCCTCCTCGCGTGCTGCCCGGACCGCCGAGGTTAGTTGCGTGACCGCGGTCACGAGCCGGTGGCGGGATCTCGCTCCCCGACTTGGACCGGGAGCTCGTCGGGTTGCAGACTCTTGACCGAGCGGTCTAGTTCCGCTGATCGTCCGACGAACCCGAGGGGACCCCATGGCCGACGCAGTGATCATCGACATCGTCCGGACTCCCGGAGGCCGCCGCAACGGCGCGCTCTCGGGCTGGCATCCAGTCGACCTCGCCGCTGAGACGCTCAAGGCGCTCGCACAGCGCAACGACCTCGATCCGGCGCTCGTCGACGACGTCATCATGGGCTGCGTCATGCAGGCCGGCGCACAGGCGCTGAACGTCGGGCGCAACGCTGTGCTCGCCGCCGGCTGGCCCGAGGAGATCCCCTCGACCACCGTCGACCGCCAGTGCGGGTCCTCCCAGCAGGCCGCCCACTTCGCTGCGCAGGGCGTGATGGCCGGAGCCTACGACGTGGTCGTCGCTGCCGGCGTCGAGGTCATGAGCCTCGTCCCGATGGGCGCCTCGATCGGCAGCGGCGTCGGCTTCCCCTTCGGCGCCGCCTACGACCGCTACCGCGACGTCGAGTTGATCGCCGGCCACAAGGGGCTCGTCGGCCAGGGTGTGTCGGCCGAGATCATCGCGAACGAGTGGGGGCTCACCCGCGAGGACCTCGACGGACTCGGCGCCGAGTCGCAGCGACGGGCCGAGCAGGCCACCCAGGAGGGTCGCTTCGACAACGAGATCGTCCCGGTCGTGTCGAAGATCCGCGACAAGGAGTCCGGCGAGGTCAAGGTGCTCGACACGATCGTCGGCGCCGACGAGGGCATCCGTCCCGGCACCACCGTCGAAGGGCTCGCCAAGCTGAAGCCGTCCTTCCTGCCCGACGGCAAGGTCACAGCGGGCAACAGCTCCCAGATCTGCGATGGCG
>JAFDWA010000327.1 GCA_018268735.1 Actinomycetota bacterium
CGTTCCATCGGCGTCAAGGGACGTAGTCGCACCTCCCGCACCAGCGGCCTAGCGGCGACCCGTTGCGCTGCTCCTGTGCCCTTGACCCCGCCTCCACTCCGGGCCGCTGCACAGCAGCGAACGAGGCCGAGCCTCGTCCGCACAGCGAACCAACCCGGAGGGTCACACCATGAGCGCACACGATGCAGCCGCAGCAGTTGCCCGAGCACACGCCGAACTCGTCACCAGCCTCGACCAGCTCGTCCAGGTGCTCGTCGCTGCCGACGACACCGAGGCCGAGGAGCTGGCCACCGATGTCCGACGCAAGGTCAAGAACCTTGCCGACTGGCAGACCGGCGAGCTTGGCCAGCTCCTCGACCTCTGGGAGCTGTAGCAAGGCGCTACGGGCGGAGCGCTGGAGTGCCGTGGGCTTCTGGCCGGTGCGGGCGGCGGGGCGGGCGCCGGGGGCGCCCGCTCCCTCCGTCCGCTCCGTCCGGTGCCATCCGGTACTGCAGCGCCAGGCCGTCGGTACTCAGGTCTACGCTGTCGCCACCGGACCGCAAGCCCGGGTAAGTGATCGAGCAGGACGGCGCTCCCGTCGTCGTCCTGCTCTCACTCCACACCGATGCGGTCCACCACCCTGCCGGACCCCGCTCCAGCGTCAAGCAGCGAGCCGCCAGTGTCCGGTACCCGACTGTTGGCGACGTTCCTCCGACACGTACGGTTACCCCACGGGGTTGAGCCTGCGCAGCGATGGTGCCGCTGGGGTCGTAGCGCAGCGTGACGCCGAGCTCCCGGTAGAGATCGGCCTTGTCGGCCGGGTCGGCGGCGGCGAGTGCTCCGACGATGTCTCGGAGCGACTCCACGAGAGCCTTCACCTGACCGGGGCTGAGCTGCTCGCCGGGGATCTGCTGGCCGAGCTGTGCTTCGAGCCCTCGGCGTTCGCGTTGGGCTTCGGTGATCCACGCGGCGGCGAGGGCCGGGTCGACGTCGTGGTCGAGGAGCTGGTGGTACTTGGCGATGCGTCGGTCGCAGTCGGCGATGCCTGCTCGGAGCCGTTCCTCGCGCTCGATGGTCTCGGGGTCGGGCTCGGACACGCCGGCGAGGGTCCAGCAGGTGTGCTCGATGTGGTCGTCGTCGAACAGTTGGGCGAGCCACTGGTCGAGGCCGGGAGTCACGGCGGCTTCGCGCACGTAGACGCTGCGGGGGTGTCCCCCGTCGGGTTCGGGGTAGTCGGTGGGGTACTTGCAGCGGTAGTAGGCAGTGCCGTGGTTCCACTGACCCTGCATGCGCCGGCCGCAGATGTCGCAGTGCAGCAGCCCGCTGAGCAGGTAATGGCGTCCCTCTACCGGTTGGCGCGGAGGGCGCCGCTTCGGGGTGGAGAACATGGCCTGGGCGGCGTCGAACTGCTCCCGAGTGACGATGGCCTCGTGCATGGGCTCGGGCGACCAGATCCACTCGCTGGTGTCGTTCCAGCGCATCACCGTCTGGTGGCCGAGGGCGACGTCGTCGACATCGACGAGGACTTCGTCCTTGCGTTGCTTGTTCCAGATCTCGAAGCCGGTGTAGCGGGGGTTGGCGATGATGGCCCGTACGGCGGTCTTGGCCCAGCGACCGCGGCCGGTGGAGCGGTGCGGGTTGCGGGCGGGGTCGTGGGCGGAGGGGGAGAGGATGCCGTCGCGGTTGAGGCCGAGCGCGATGGTGTGGAGCCCTGATCCGGCGCAGAACTCGTCGAAGATGCGCTGCACGACCGGTGCGGCGATCGGGTCGACCTCGAGGCGGCGGAGGCGTTGGCCGTTTGCTGCCTTGGAGGGGTTGGGGTGGGGGCCGGCGTCGCCGAGCAGGTAGCCGTACGGCGGGCGCCCGCCGAGGAAGCGGCCTTCGATCGCGGCCTGGGATGCCATGGCCGTGCGGACGCGGGTCTTGATGCGCGTGCGTTCGCCCTTGCTCATCCCTCCGTAGAGCGACATGACCAGGTCGTGGGCTTCAGAGCCGGGGTCGATCGCGCCGCCGACCTCGGGCACCCACAGCTCGACGCCGAAGTGGGTGAACACCGGAAAGGTGAGCCCGAACTGGTTGCCGTAGAACGCCCGCTGTGGTTCGCCGATGACGACGGCGTCGAAGCCCCGGTCGGGGTCACGGAAGGTGTCGAGCAGCCGGGACGCTTCCGGTCGGCGCTTCCACGGCAGGGAGCGGGACTGGCCGATGTCGAAGAACTCGGCGACAACCTCGCCGCCGTCGGGCTCGATGACCTGGCGAGAGCGCGCGAGCTGCCAGTTCCGCGACGAGGTCGGGTCCTGCTGGTCCTCGGTGGACACTCGGCCGTAGAACGCGAACCGCTTCACGCCTCAGGACGCTACGCCGTCGGTCTGACACCGAGCCTCGGGAACGGCGCCGGTGTGGTCAGCGCGCTGCACGATCCGCAGGAGCACCCGGGCCAGCTCGGGTGTCAGCACTGGCGGCTCTGGAGGCACCTGGACCTCGACGGCAGTTGGCGCGTTGGACCGGCACCGTGGCGCGAGGTCGGAGGGATCGATGGAGGCCGCCACGGTGAACCCAAGCGCGCGTAGGACCCACATCGCCCAAGAAATCCGAACGTTTCCTCGGCCCGGGGCCGTGGTCAGACGCGTGGTCAGGGTCGCGTTCAGCCCTTACCAACGCCGGCAGCGATGGTCAGGATGATGCGCGCCAGCCGATCTCGTGCGCCGCTGCCTCGACGAGCTGACCGAGGTAGCGGCCCACGGTCAGCTCGCTGCGGCGAGAGAGCGCGACGAACTCGGGCCAGCGGTCCTCCTCGATGAACACCCGCAAGGACCGCTGCGTCGGCACCGGGTCGCCCTCGCCTGGG